>SKRP01000287.1 GCA_007118445.1 Natronohydrobacter sp. | reverse complement strand
GTTCAGCATATTCATTGCCCTGGGTCGAGCCCAGCACATAGCCGGTTGCGGCCATCAGGATGAACAGCTGATAGCCCCAGAACACGAACCATGCGAGGCCCCCACCCCAGAGCCGCGCCGCCGAGGTGCGCTGAACGACGTAAAACGCCGATGCGATCAGCGCGTTACCACCAAAAGCGAAAATCACCGCCGAGGTGTGCAGGGGACGCAGACGCCCGAAATTCAGATAGCCTTGTGCCCATTCGAAATTCAGTCCTGGCCAGGCCAGCTGAAAAGCGATGACAACGCCCACCAGAAAGCCCACCACGCCCCAGAACGCGGTCGCGATGACGCCGTAGCGCACCGGGCCGTCCATATATTCGTTCTGATTGGCGACAGGAACCGGCTCTCCGATTCGGCGAAGGGTCCATATGAAGGTGATCGCCGCTGCCGCGATGATCAGCAACATATGGACCAGATATGGCAAATCGCGTGCCATGCTGGCGGCGACTGCGGCAACCACCACAATCACCCCCAGAACAGCAAGCTTGATGTAATCCCACATAGTCTGCGTCCCTTGTTATCGCGTTGCCACAAAAAGATGACTGCGGCACACACAGTTTTGCATGATGCCTTTTGTCATGGGTCAAAGGCAGGTACTTTGATTCAGGTCAAGGTTCGGGCAGCATTGGCTTGCGCCAGATCATCGCAGGGCGGTCAGTTTGTCGCAAGAATGGCATCATGATCCCTTCCCGGAGGAGAAAAAACACCATGGCCTACAAATCCATCTGCATATTTCTTGCATCGTCAGCCGATCTTGATGGTCTGATCGCATCCGCCTGCAGTCTTGCCCGTCGTTTCGACGCGCATATCGAATTCTGCTGTCTGGGCATCGACACGACCCAGAGCGTCGGCTTCTATGCCGGGGCACCGGCGATGATCTATCAGGACGCGCTGGACAAGGCCAGCGAGAGCGCTGCCGGATTGGCGGAGCATGTGAAACAACGCCTGAAATCGGCCGATCTGCGCTGGAGCGTCGACACTGCTGTCGTGACGCTTGGCGGAATTTCCTCGATTGTCGGACTCAAGGCGCGATTCTGCGATCTTGTGGTTCTGCCCCGCCCTTATGGCGGCGAACGCGGGCCACAGGATGAGATCATCACCGAAGCGGCCCTGTTCGATGGCGGCGCACCTGTGCTGATCCTGCCGGACCCCGGCGCAGAGCTGCCGGATTTCTCGAAGATCGTCCTTGCATGGAACCAGAGCGACGAGGCGCTGGCCGCAACCCGCGCGGCACTGCCGCTGCTGAAAATGGCCGATACGGTCAATGTCGTCGTGGTCGATCCGCCCAGTCATGGGCTTGAAAGGTCCGATCCCGGCGGGCTGTTATCGCAGATGCTTGTGCGTCACCAGGTCGCAGTCGATATCTCGGTGATTGCCCGTACCCTGCCCCGGATCAGCGACATGCTGCGCCGCCATGCGCAGGATCAGGCTGCGGATTTGCTGGTCATCGGGGCTTATAGTCATTCGCGGCTGCGTCAGGCCATCCTCGGCGGCACGACACGCAATCTGCTGGAAGAAACCAGCATCCCGGTATTTCTGGCACGCTAGCGCATGTCGCTCGGAAGTGGTTACCGGTTCCGAGCGACATACTCCAGGCCATCGGTCGGGAGCGGCGCGCTATCTGTATCGGCCAGGCGCTGCGTCAGAGATCGCGCCGCGCCAGTTCCTGACCGATCAGCGCGTTCGCATCAGCCATGTAGGGCCGCATGAAATCCATCGCACCAGCATGATCGCGCCTTGCATCGCGCGCGTAGTAAAGCAGTTCAGCATCAGAAAACCGGCGCAACCCGTCGCGGAATCGCATCGCCTGTTCCGGTTCAAGGGCCTGCAGGTTCAGATCTAGACCATCCTGCAGCCCCACATGACCCACCACACTATCGGCAGATGCCATCTCGGGGTCGGAATGAAGGGCTTTGAGATATCCCGGTCCGATAAATCCCGCCGCGAGCGCACCCAACGTGGCCAACGCCAGAATCGCGAAAAACCGGAATTTTTCAGCCCCCTGCGCGCTGGTGGTGGTGCCCTGCGCAGACGGTGCCTTGACCAGATTTTCGTAATCCTCGTCCCAATCAAACATCTCGCCACATCCCGGGTTGTCTGACACTTGCGCCCTACACGCCCCGGTAGTTTGACTTCAGGATTGTGGTGAAAGTGTGGCGAAGTTCCGGTCAGGGCTCAGACCAGAAACCCGCCGTCTGAATCGTCTCCGGTTTCTTCCAGCAGGCGGTCGAAATCAGGGATCACGATCAGGCGCTTGCCCTCGGTCCGGATCAGCCCTTCCTTGCGCAGGGCCGAAATCTGGCGACTCACGGTTTCCAGCGTCAGGCCCAGATATTCCGACATTGCCTCGCGGGTCAGGGGCAGATCGAAGCGCAGCTCCCCATCCGAAGCCTGCAACTGCAGCGAAGCATCACGCCGCGCAATGATGCAGATCAGGCTGGCAATTTTCTCGCGGGCGGTCTTGCGCCCAAGAAGCAGCATCCATTCCCGCGCCGCATCCAGTTCGTCAAGGGTCATCTCGAGCAGTCGCTGCCCGATATGCGGCGTGCGCAGCATGATCTCTTCGAAGGGTTTCTTGCGGAAACAGCACATGACCAGATCGGTCGCCGCCGTCACATCATAGGCAGAGGTCTCGCGACCGGGCCGCCCCACGAAATCAGAGGGCAGCAACAGCCCCACCATCTGGCGGCGACCATCTTCCATTGTCTGGCTGAGTGTGGCGATACCTGTGACCACGGACGCCACGAAATCCATCCTGTCCCCGGCCCAGACCACAGTCTGACCGGCCTCGAAGCTGCGATAATACTTGATCTGTTCCAGCAGATCGAGTTCATCGGCTTCGCAGCGCGCGCAGACCGCTCTGTGCCGGATCGGGCAATCGATGCATTCTTGCACATAGTTTTTCAGCTTCGGAGAGGTTCTGGTCATCAGTTTTGATCTATATCAAGGCAGGGGCGACATTTGTGACTCACAAGGTAACCTTATGACGCATACAAAGCAACTTTCGGAATTGGGTTTGTTCGACGCACGTGTGCCAAGGTACACGAGCTATCCGACTGCGCCACATTTCGCTTCCGAGTTCTCGCCCGGTTCATTTCGCGACTGGATTGAGCAAATTCCGCCACAGAGCGCAATCTCGCTTTACCTGCATGTGCCTTTCTGCCGCAGGCTGTGCTGGTTCTGCGCCTGTCGCACGCAGGGCACGTCAAGCGATGCGCCCGTGCTGGCCTATGCGCAATCGCTGAAGGCTGAACTGGAGCTGTTTCGCAAACATCTGCCCGAGGGTGTGAAACTGGCGCGGCTGCATTGGGGCGGCGGAACGCCGACCATGCTGCCCGCACCAGTGATGCGCGATCTGGCCGCGCATGTCTTTGATATCGCGCCGCTGGCCGAAGGGGGCGAGTTCTCGGTCGAGATCGACCCCAATGAGATCGACGACGCGCGGCTGGATGCGCTGGCGGCGGCCGGGATGAACCGCGCCTCGATCGGGGTACAGGATTTCGACCCGGAAATTCAGGGCATTATCGGCCGCGACCAGAGTTTCGAGATCACCAGGGCCGCGGCCGATGCGCTGCGCGCGCGTGGCATCCAGAGCCTGAATGCAGATATCCTGTATGGCCTGCCCAACCAGACTCAGCGCCGCATCACCGATTCGATCCAGAAACTGCTTGCGCTCAGCCCGGATCGCATAGCGCTTTACGGCTATGCCCATGTGCCCTGGATGGCACGCCGTCAGCAGATGATCCCCTCGGACACGCTGCCACGACCCGAAGAGCGGCTGGACCTGTTCGAGACTGCACGCCGTTTGCTGATCTGGGACGGCTATGATGAAATCGGGATCGATCATTTCGCGCGCCCTGATGACGGTCTGGCGATTGCGGCCCGAACCGGCAGGCTGCGGCGGAATTTTCAGGGCTATACGGATGACACGGCACCGGTTCTGGTGGGGCTCGGGGCCTCGTCAATCTCGCGGTTTCCGCAGGGTTTCGCGCAGAATGCCCCGTCCACTGCGCCCTGGAAGAAAGCCGTCGAGTCCGGCCGTTTTGCAACTGCGCGCGGCCATGCCTTCTCGGCGGCCGATATCTGGCGCAGCCGTGCGATCGAGGCATTGATGTGCGATTTCCGCCTGTCGCGCAGCGAATTGATCGCCGATTATGGTGCCGAGGCGCAGGAGCTTGATGACCTGATTGCTGTGGCCTCTGCCCGCTTCGGTCATTTCGTCCGGATCACCCGCGAGGGGCTGGAAATCACGCCGGAAGGACGCCCGCTGACACGGATGATCGCCACGGTTTTTGACGAATATTCCATGAGCAAGACCGGGCACAGTTCAGCAGTGTGACCTGCCGGTTCTGGCCGCGCGCAACGCTTCCATGATCACGCCCGGCGCAGGGGCGCGGGGCTTCCGGCTCCGCCCCCCCAAGCGCGCGCAGGCTTCACTCTGGCCGGACCAGGTCCGGCAGCCGGGCAGTGATCTCGGCCCGGCGCGCTTCATATTGCGGCGGAAGCATCAGCCCACCGCCCAGCGCGTCTATCGGCTCATCCAGGTCAAAGCCCGGTCCATCGGTGGCGATCTCGAACAACACCCCGCCCGGTTCGCGGAAATAGATCGCCTTGAAATACTGGCGGTCCTTGACTTCGGTCACCCGCTCACCCCGCGCCAGCAACGTGCTGCGCAAGGCGTCCTGATGCGCCCTGTCGCGCGCGCGAAAGGCGACATGGTGGATCGTGCCGGGACCGGGCCGCGCCTTGACCGGTTCATCGGCAACCCACAGATCGACCACGCGCCCCGGGGCCGTGCCTGGCACGGTATAGCGCAACCGCCTGCCCCCTGTGCCGCGTTCTTCGCCGATGAACGCATAGCCAAAGACCTCGGTCAGAATGGCGGCAGTGGGATCTGGATCGTCGATCCAGAGTGTCACGGAATGAAACACGCCCCATGGACCGGCATCCGCCTCGCCAACCAGTTCAAATGCCTGCCCGTGCGGGTCGGTCACGGACAGAACCTGCGCCCCGAAACGTGTCGACATACTGCCGCCCAGCGCCGCCTGCCATTGCGGCAGGTCGTCGGGCAAAACCGCATAGGCGAAAGCCTGCGCGGCCCCTGCACCCGCCTGCCCCTGCCCGCGCTCTTCGCGGTTGAAGAAGGTCATCACGGAACCGGGCCGCGCGTCATGCGCGCCGAAATAGAGGTGATACATCTCCGGCGCGTCGAAATTCACGGTTTTCTTGATCAACCGGGTTTTCAGAGCTTTGGTGTAGAAATCCAGATTCTCCTGCGCCGGGCCGGAAATCGCGGTGACATGATGCAGTCCCGCAATCGGGGTCTTGAGGTGCTGGTCAGACATACTAGGCTCCTGTGCGAGATCGTGTCACATCAAGATAGGGCCAGCATGGCCGAAACTCACGAAAAACCCGCCAACAGCGCCTGTGCTGAAACGCACAGCATGGCACTCGCGCTGCAGGAACTGCACAAAGCCTTTGCCAGCGCCGAGGGCCGGGTCGAGGTTTTGCGCGGCGTCTCGCTCTGCCTGCCGCGCGGGCAGTCACTGGCGCTGACGGGCGAGAGCGGCAGCGGCAAATCGACATTGCTGCATATCGCGGCAGGGCTGGAACGGGTCGATGGCGGGCAGGTCATCGTGGCCGGGCGGGACATGACGACAGCCAGCGACAAGGCGCAGGCACAGATGCGGCGCGGGCAGGTGGGGCTGATCTTTCAGCAGTTCAATCTGATCCCTTCGCTGACGGTCAGGGCCAATCTGGCCTTTCAGGCGCGGCTGGCCGGGAAGCATGATGCGGGTTTCGTCACCACGCTTGCCACGCGGCTGGGGCTGGACGGCTTGCTTGGCCGCTACCCCGAACAACTGTCGGGGGGCCAACAGCAGCGTGTCGCCATTGGCCGCTGTCTGGCCGCGCGCCCTGCGCTGGTGCTGGCGGATGAGCCGACCGGCAATCTGGACGAGGCCACGGGCGACGCCGTGCTGTCCTTGATGCTGGAACTGACCGCCGAAGCCGGGGCCGCGCTGCTGCTCGTCACGCATTCGCCGCGACTGGCCGCGCGTTGCGACCGGCGCGCGCATCTGCGCAAGGGCCGGATCGAGGGGGACGCATGACCCGCACCGTGCTTGCGGCGCTCTTGTCGCATTGGCGGCGCAACACATGGCAACTGGCCATGCTGCTGGTGGGGCTGGCTTTGGCGACTGCGCTCTGGTCGGGGATTCAGGCGCTCAATGCCGAGGCGCGCGCGGCTTATGCCACGGCTGAGGGGCTGCTGGCCGAGGGCAGTGCCGCGCGGCTGGAACACCCGAGCGGGCGCATGGATCAGGCCGAATATATCCGCCTGCGCCGCGCGGGCTGGCTGGTCTCGCCGGTCATCGAGGGGCGCGCGACGATCGGCGCGGCCCGTGTGACCCTGCTGGGGATAGAGCCGCTGACCGCCCCCACTGCCGCTGGTCCCGCGCTGGCCACCCCGGATCTGCAGGGCTTTTTCACCGGGCAAGGCTTCGCCCATCCCCAGACCCTGCGCGAGATCGGCGCGACCGGGCAGGATTTGCGCCCCTCTGACGCTGTGCCGGTGGGCACGGTCCTGCTGGATATCGGCACCGCCCAACGCCTTTTGGGGCTGGACGGGCAGATCACCCGCCTGACGCTTGCCCCCTACCAGCCCGCAGGGCTGGAACCGCTCGCCACCCTCGCCCCCGATCTGCGCTTGATCCCGCCGGGCGAGGGCGCGACGCTGGACGGGTTGACCGACAGTTTCCACCTGAACCTGACAGCCTTTGGTCTACTGGCGTTTGCCGTGGGGCTGTTCATCGTGCATTCCGCCGTGGGTCTGGCCTTCGAACAACGCCGCGCCATGTTCCGCACCCTGCGCGCGCTTGGTGTGCCGCTGCGCAATCTCGCGGCCTGTCTGGCAGGCGAGATGCTGCTGTTTGCGGCGGTGGCAGGCGCGTTCGGGCTGGTGCTTGGCTACGCTCTCGCCGCAAGCCTGCTGCCCGATGTCGCGCTGACGCTGCGCGGGCTTTATGGCGCACCTGTCCCCGGCAGCCTGCAATTCAACCCGCTCTGGGCGTTGGCCGGTCTGGCAATGACGCTTGTAGGCACAGGGCTAGCGGGCGCGCAGGCGCTGTGGCGGCTCTGGCATATGCCGGTTCTCGCGCCCGCGCAGCCGCGCGCATGGGCGCACGCCTCGGCGCGCGGGATGCGGTTGCAAGGGGGGCTTGCGCTGATCCTTGCCGCCCTTGCCGTGATCCTGGCTTTTGCAGGCGGCACGCTTCTGACGGGCTTTGCGCTGCTGGCCGCCGCCCTTCTGGCCGCCGCGCTGGCTGTGCCGCTGGTGCTGGCGCTTGGTCTGATGCTGGCGCAACGACAGGCCCGCAGCCCGGTTGCGCAATGGTTCTGGGCCGACAGCCGCCAGAACCTGCCGCGCCTGTCGCTGGCGCTCATGGCGCTGATGCTCGCACTTGCGGCGAATATCGGCGTGGGGACGATGGTCGCAAGCTTCCGCGCGACCTTCATCTCCTGGCTGGACCTGCGCCTTGTGGCCGAGGTCACTGTCACCCCCGACAGCCCTGCGCAGGCAGCGGCGCTTTACACCTTCCTGACCCCGCGCGCGGATGCGGTCCTGCCCATGCAGCGCGTGGACGCGACCCTTGCGGGCCAACCCGCGCAGATCTACGCCATGCGCGACCATGCCACCTTCCGCGACAACTGGCCGCTGATCGACCCCGCGCCCGATGTCTGGGACCGACTGGCCGCAGGCGAGGGCGTGCTGGTCAATGAACAGCTTTACCGCCGCGCGGGGCTGCGCAGCGGCGGCACGATTGATCTGCCGGGG
>SKRP01000073.1 GCA_007118445.1 Natronohydrobacter sp. | reverse complement strand
GCTGGGTGACGCTTTCGGCCACGCTTCTGGGCTTTGCCATCGGATCAGCCCTTGGCATCGCGCTGGCGGTGGGTATCGTGCATAACCGGGCGATGGACGCCAGCGTCATGCCCTGGGCGATTGCCAGCCAGACCATCCCCATTCTGGCCATCGCGCCGATGATCATCGTGGTGCTGAACGCGGTCGGCATCACCGGGTTGATCCCGAAAGCGATCATCTCGACCTATCTCAGTTTCTTCCCGGTGGTGGTCGGCATGGTCAAGGGCTTGCGTGCCCCCGACGCGATGCAGCTTGACCTGATGAAGACCTACAGCGCGAGCGGGGGCCAGGTCTTTGCCAAACTGCGCTGGCCTTCGGCCATGCCCTATCTTTTCGCCTCGCTGAAAGTGGCGATTGCAGCGGCACTGGTGGGCGCGATTGTGGCGGAACTGCCCACAGGCGCTGTCGCGGGTCTTGGCGCGCGGCTCTTGTCGGGCAGCTATTATGGCCAGACCGTGCAGATCTGGTCGGCGCTTTTTGCTGCGGCCATTCTGGCAGCCAGCATGGTGGCAATCATCGGGCTTGTTCAGCGCGTCACGCTGAAGCGAATGGGAATGGCAACATGACGCTCCTGCGCGAAACAGGCGGGGTGCAATGGGCCGCCATGACGCTGGCTTTTCTTGTTGCCGTCGGGCTGGGTCATACGGGCGATCTGGGCGTCACGACCATGCTTATGTTGCTGGCCGTGGTCCTGCTGGGCGTTGTGCCGCAAGCGCGCAAGGGCTGGGCCTGGTCCCTTGCAGTTGCGGCCGCGCTGGGTGGTGCCGCGCAGGCGCTTTTGCCCTATGCCGCGTCCAGCCTGCCTGTCTGGGCGGCAGTGGTGGCGATCTGGCTCGGCGCATGGATGCTGGTGGCGCAATTGTCTGATCGTCCGCGCCTGTCCGGGGCTCTGGGCCGGGTGCAGGGGTTACTCGCCCCGCTGGCCTTTGGCGCAACGCTCTTGTGGCTGTGGGAGGTGACCGTGCGCGCGCTCGAAGTGCCACGCGTGATCCTGCCTGCGCCCTCGCTGATCTGGGCGCGGATCCTGCGCTCGACCGATATCCTCTGGGTCGATTTCGTGCAGACCTTCGTCAAGGGCGCGCTGTCGGGCTATGCCATTGGCGTGGGCGCGGCGCTGGTCTTTGCGCTCTTGGTCGACCGCTCGGATTTCCTGCGCCGGGGTCTGTTGCCCGTCGGCAACTTCCTCGCCGCCCTGCCGATCATCGGGACGGCCCCCATCATGGTCATGTGGTTCGGTTTCGACTGGCCGTCAAAGGCCGCTGTGGTGGTGGCGATGGTGTTTTTTCCGGTGCTGGTGAACACAGTGCAGGGGCTGGCCGCGACGGATGCCATGCAGCGCGACCTGATGCGCACCTATAATGCCAGCTGGGGCCAGTCGCTGATCAAGCTGCGCCTGCCGGCTGCGATGCCGTTTATCTTCAACGGGCTGAAAATCGCGTCCACGCTGGCGCTGATCGGCGCGATTGTTGCTGAATTTTTCGGCTCTCCGACGCGCGGGATGGGCTTTCGCATCTCGACCGAGGTCGGGCGCTTGCAACTGGATATGGTCTGGGCCGAAATTGCCGTGGCAGCCCTTGCGGGGTCGCTGTTTTACGGCGTGATTGCGCTTGTGGAACGGGGGGTGACATTCTGGCACCCGTCGCAACGCGCGCGCTGAACTCCCTGTGACCCAAGCATGGGCCAGGCAACTTGGAGGTGAAAAATGAAAAAAACAGTATTCGGGTCGGTGGCGGCCCTTGGTCTGGGTTTTGCGCCCGCAGCATGGGCGCTCGATGATGTGACCCTGCAGCTGAAATGGGTCACGCAGGCGCAGTTCGCAGGCTATTATGTCGCGCTGGAAAACGGCTATTTCGAAGACGAGGGTCTGAATGTCACGATCCGCGCCGGTGGTCCGGATATCGCACCGCCGCAGGTGATCGCGGGCGGCGGCGCCGATGTGATCGTCGAATGGATGCCTGCCGCACTGGCCGCGCGCGAGAATGGCTTGCCACTGGTCAATATCGCGCAGCCTTTCAAAGCCTCGGGCATGATGCTGACCTGTCTGGCCGAAACCGGCGTGACCGGTCCCGAGGATTTTCCGGGCCGCACGCTGGGTGTGTGGTTCTTCGGCAATGAATACCCGTTCCTGTCCTGGATGAGCACGCTGGGGATCCCCACGGATGGCGGCGAGGATGGCGTGGAAGTTCTGCGTCAGGGTTTCAACGTGGACCCGCTCCTGCAGCGTCAGGCCGACTGCATCTCGACCATGACCTATAATGAATACTGGCAGGTCATTGATGCGGGCATCAGCGAGGATGAGCTTGTGACCTTCAAATATGAAGATCAGGGCGTCGCCACGCTGGAAGACGGGCTTTATGTGCTGGAAAGCAATCTCGAAGACCCGGAATTCGTGGACAAGATGGCGCGCTTTGTGCGGGCCTCGATGCGCGGCTGGGAATGGGCGGCCGAGAATGTCGAGGAAGCCGCGATGATCGTGCTGGATTATGACGATACCGGCGCGCAGACCGAAGAGCATCAGATCCGCATGATGGGCGAGGTGGCCCTGCTGATCGAAGGGTCAAACGGCACGCTGGATATGGAGGATTACGAGCGCACAGTCGCCACGCTGCTGGGCGGTGGCTCTGATCCGGTGATCACGGCAGCCCCGGAAGGCGCGACCACGACCGCTGTGACGGACGCGGCCTTTAACTGAGGCGCGTGTTTCTGCGAGAAGGCCCCGCAGCAATGCGGGGCCTTTTTGCGTGGCTCATTCCAGCATCCGCCCCACCATTTCCCCCATATCGCGGCTGAGGCCCGGATGGGCCATGATCCGCTCCAGTTCGGTGCGGATCAGGGTCTGGCGGGCAGTGTCATAGCGCCGCCAGGTCTCGAACAGGGTCGAAACCCGCGCCGCCGCTTGCGGATTTGCGCCATCCAGCCGGATCAGCCAATCCGCCACCAGCCGGTAGCTGGCCCCGTCGCTTGCGTGAAACCCGGCCGGGTTCATTCCCAGCGCACCGATGACCGCACGGAAGCGGTTGGGGTTTTTCCACTCGAAATCAGGATGTTCGGTCAGGCTTTTGGCGCGTGCGGCGGCCTGCTCGGGCGCGGCATGGGAAATCTGCGCGGCAAACCATTTATCCAGCACCAGCCGGTCCCCGGACCATTGGCGGTAGAATTGCGCTGTCTCTGCCTGCCCGTTCCCGGTTGCCAGCAGTGCGGACCACGCGCCCAGCTGTTCGGTCATGTTATTGGCGCTGGCGAACATCTCGCGGGCTTTTTCGCCCCCGTCGACCCGCGCGAGCAACCCCACGGCCTGCACCCTGAGCGCGCGGCGGCCTGCGTCGCGGGCATCGGCGCTATAGGGGCCGGGGGTCTGCATTTCGGCAAAGACCATGGCCAGATCCGGCGCGAGCGCTTCGGCGATGATCTGCAGCGCCTCCTGCCGGGCGCGGTAGATGGCGTCCGGGTCCGGGGTCTCGCCCGCGTCGAACTGCGCGCTGGCCAGATCATCCTGCGAGGGCAGGCCAAGCGCGAGCGCGCGAAATGCCGGGTCCAGCGTATCGTCGCGCAGCATCTGGCGCAGCGCGTCCAGATAGACCGGGCCGGGCTTCGCGCCGTCGCGGATCATCGCCAGCAGAATGTCGCGGGCCAGCGCGCGACCGGCCTCGAAGCGGTTCACCGGGTCGGTGTCATGCGCCAGCAGCAGGGCGCGGTCTTCATGCGACAGCGGATGGTTCAGGATCACCGGGGCCGAGAACCCGCGCATAAGCGAGGCCACAGGCTTCGCGGCCAGCCCGTCGAAGGTGAAGCTCTGTTCGGGGCTGTCGAGTTCCAGCACATTCGTTTCCAGCATTTCCTGCCCGTCCGGGCCGATCAGCCCCATCGCGACCGGGATCACCAGCGGCTCTTTCAGCGGCTGGCCAGGGGTGGGGGGCGTGTGCTGGCGCAGGGTGAGCGTGTAACTGCCTTCCTGCCATGCCTCGGTCACATCGACGCGCGGAGTGCCTGCCTGCGCATACCAGCGCTTGAATTGTGACAGCTCGCGCCCGGCGGCTTCCTCGAACACGGCGATCCAGTCCTCGATGGTGCAGGCCTGCCCGTCATGGCGGGCAAAATACAGATCCAGCGCGGCCCTGTAGCGATCCTCGCCCACCAGAAGCTGCAGCATCCGGATCAGTTCCGCGCCTTTTTCATAGACCGTGGCGGTGTAGAAATTGTTGATCTCGACATAGCTTTCGGGCCGCACCGGATGCGCAAGCGGGCCTGCATCCTCGCGGAACTGGCGCGCGCGCAGCGTCAGCACATCCTCGATACGCTTGACGGCACGAGAGCGCATGTCACCCATGAATTGCTGGTCGCGAAACACGGTCAGCCCCTCTTTCAGCGACAGCTGGAACCAGTCGCGGCAGGTGATGCGGTTGCCGGTCCAGTTGTGGAAATACTCATGCGCGATGATCCGCTCGATCGAGGCATAATTGCCGTCGGTCGCGGTCTCGGGCGAGGCGAGAACATAGGCAGAGTTGAAAATGTTCAAGCCTTTGTTCTCCATCGCGCCCATATTGAAGTCATCGACGGCCACGATGTTGAAAATGTCCAGGTCATAGGCACGCCCATAGACCTGTTCATCCCAGGACATTGACCGTTTCAATGCGTCCATTGCATAATCGGTCTTGCCTTCATCGCCCGGACGCACCCAGATATTCAGCGCGACATCGCGTCCTTCCATGGTGCGGAATTGCGCCTTGGTCGCGACCAGATCGCCTGCGACCAGCGCAAACAGATAGCTGGGTTTCGGGTGCGGGTCATGCCATTCCGCCCAGCCCGGCCCCTCGGCGATCAGATTGCCATTGGACAGCATGACCGGCAGGTCCGAGGTGATGCGCACCTTGAACGGGGCCATCACATCAGGGCGGTCCGGGTAGAAGGTGATCTTGCGGAAACCTTCGGCTTCGCATTGGGTGCAATACATGCCGCGTGACATGTAAAGCCCTTCGAGGGCGGTATTGCCCTCGGGCGCGATCTCGACTTCGGCCTCTAGGTCGAAAGCGCCCTCCGGCAGTTCCTGGGCAGGGATTGTGAGCCCGGTCGCATCGGGTTGCGCGTCACAGGGCTGGCCGTTCAGCGCAAGGGTGATCAGCCGCAGGCCTTCGCCATCAAGGCGCAGGTCATGGCCGGAATGGCAGGCCGGATTGGGCCGGAACCGGATGCGCGAGCGCACGCGGGTTGCCTGCGGGTCAAGCTGGAAGCTCAGTTCCACCTGATCGATCAGAAAGGCAGGCGGCTGGTAATCGGTAAGATGGACGGGGTGCGGGGTGGTGTCGCGCATGGCGGGCCCTCCTGTTGGACTGGCGGGGTTCGCGTCAGACCTAGCCTGCGCAGGCCAGCAGGGCAATCCGTGAGTAGGGTGCGTGCTGGAGCACGCACCCTACCTGCACATATTCAGCACGGTGCTGCAAAAACCTGCACCCAATGCGCATCCGGTCCGCGCCCGAACCCGGCCAGCCGGAAATCCGCATCCAGAATATTGCGCCTATGGCCGGGCGAGCGCATCCATCCTGCAACCACTGTCGGCACATCCGGCTGCCCCTTGGCAATATTCTCACCCATCGCGCAGACCCCGCTGATCCCGGCCCGGCGCGCACGGTCCATCATCGACTGCCCATCCGGCGCGGTATGGCTGAAATACCCGCGCCGGGCCATGTCGCAGGCATGGGTCTGCGCCACCGCGCTCAGCTCGGGCGACAGCACCAGCGCCGCGCGGCCCGATGACGTGCGCTCCGCATTGACGGCTGCGAGCTGGATGTCCAGCTCGACCTGCGGCGGGGGCGTGCAAGCCAGCGCTGCGCCTCCTGACAAGCTGCTCAAGACCATCAGAACCCGTATCATGCGACCTCTCCCTTTCCGGCCTGACAAAGCTTGCAACAGGTGCAGGCAAATGGCGCATGACGCCTGCGTGATCCCGGCCTGTTCCGGCGGAACTCTGCCCAAGCTTGCACCTTGCGCGCCATCCCGCTAAACGCGCAGGCAAAACCCCTGACACGACCGGAGACCCCATGTCCGAGATCGACCTGGAAACCGCCCGCAAAGTGGCTCATCTGGCCCGCATTGCTGTTCCTGACGACGCCCTGCCTGCTCTTGCGCAGGAACTCAGCCAGATGCTGAATTTCATGGAGCAGCTGGGCGAAGTCGATGTCGAGGGGGTGGAGCCGATGACCTCGGTCACGCCGATGCGGCTGAAGCGGCGCAAGGATGCTGTGACGGATGGTGATATGCCCACAAAAATCCTGTCCAATGCGCCGGATGCGCGTGAGGGGTTCTTTGCAGTGCCGAAGGTGGTGGAATGAGCGATCTGAACAAACTGACGATCTCTGACGCGCGCGATCTGCTGCGCAAGGGCGAGGTAAGTGCCGTCGCGCTGACCGAAGCCTGTCTGAGCGCCATTCAGGGCGCGGGCAAGCTGAACGCCTTTGTCCATCACACACCGGATCTGGCATTGGAGCGCGCCAAAGCGGCCGACGCGCGGATCAGCGCGGGGGACGCCCCATCCATCTGCGGCATTCCCGTGGGCATCAAGGATCTGTTCTGCACCGAAGGCGTGGCCAGCCAGGCCGCCTCGCGCATCCTCGAAGGATTCCGCCCCGAATACGAATCGACCGTCAGCGCGCAATTGCGTGACGCGGGCGCGGTGATGCTGGGCAAGCTGAACATGGATGAATTCGCCATGGGGTCGAGCAATGAAACCTCGGTCTATGGCAATGCGGTCAATCCGTGGAAAGTTGATGATCGTGACCTGACACCGGGCGGGTCTTCGGGTGGCTCGGCGGCTGCGGTGGCGGCGGATCTCTGTCTGGCGGCCACCGGCACCGATACTGGCGGGTCGATCCGCCAGCCTGCGGCCTTCACCGGCACTGTGGGGATCAAGCCCACCTATGGGCGCTGTTCGCGCTGGGGGATCGTGGCCTTTGCCTCGTCGCTCGATCAGGCGGGGCCGATGACCAAGACCGTGCGCGATGCCGCGATCATGCTGGAAGCGATGTGCGGCCATGACCCGAAGGATTCGACCAGCGCCGATCTGCCCGTCCCCGATTTCGAGGCGATGCTGACCGGCGATATTCGCGGCCAGAAGATCGGCCTGCCGCGCGAATACCGGATGGAGGGCATGAGCGCCGAGATCGAGGCACTCTGGGCGCAGGGTGCCGAGATGCTGCGCGATGCGGGCGCTGAAATCGTCGATATCTCGCTGCCGCATACGAAATATGCGCTGCCGACCTATTACGTGATCGCGCCTGCCGAAGCTTCATCGAATCTCGCGCGGTATGATGGCGTGCGCTACGGGCATCGCGCCACGCTCGCGCAGGGCGATGGCATCACCCAGATGTATGAAAAGACCCGCGCCGAAGGGTTCGGCCATGAGGTCCAGCGCCGTGTGATGATCGGCACCTATGTGCTCTCGGCGGGCTTCTATGACGCCTATTATAACCGCGCGCGCAAGGTCCGCACGCTGATCAAGCGCGACTTCGAGCAGGCTTTCGCCGCCGGGATCGATGCGATCCTGACCCCGGCCACGCCATCGAGCGCGTTCGGGCTGGGCGAGATGCTTGATGCCGACCCGGTGCAGATGTATCTCAACGATGTCTTTACCGTCACTGTGAACCTTGCCGGGTTGCCGGGCATTGCAGTGCCTGCCGGGCTTGATGCCAAAGGGCTGCCGCTGGGGCTGCAGTTGATCGGGCGGCCCTGGGAAGAAGGGGCCTTGCTCAGAACAGCACATGTTCTTGAAACGGCGACAGGCTTTGTTTCCAAACCATCGAAATGGTGGTAATATCGCGTAAAAATGGTGCGAGGCCGAGAGTAACATGCGCGTATTGACTGCCCTGACCACGGCGGGGGCTTTGGCCCTTCTGGCTGGCTG
>SKRP01000121.1 GCA_007118445.1 Natronohydrobacter sp. | reverse complement strand
GAGTGGTACCGCCTCCCCGGCTTGAACGGGGGACCTCTGGATCCACAATCCAGCGCTCTAACCAACTGAGCTAAGGCGGCACTGAGCGCGATTTAACGCTGCGCGCAGGCGAATGCAAGAGCCCCCGCGCTTGAAACTCATCCCGTGACGCCGTAACCCGGACAGAGCATATCAGCCAGGCCAGCGAGGGGCGCATCATGGGCATCAATTCGGAAAGCGATATTTCGGCCAATCTGCAGATCGGGCCAACCGATCTGGGCATGGTGCGGATCTATCTCGCCGGGGACGGGGTCGACCTGCCGCTTGATTTCGACCCGGATGAGGCCGAAGAGATCGCTGAGGAATTGCGCACAGCCGCACAAGCTGCGCGCAAACTGGCGCAAGCGGGCAAGAACCGGAAGCGCTGAGCGTCAGATCAGCATGATCCGCGCCATGCGGGTTTCTTCGACATAATTGCAGCGCACTTCCAGCTCCGACCCGGACCGCTGGACGCGCAGCATCACATCGCGCGCCGCCGCACCATTGGTGTCGGAGACAGCGCGCGACCCGACCACGCCCAACACATCCAGCCCGCGTTCGCGCCCGGCCGCAATGCAGGCCTGTTCTGCGCCTGACGCCTCTGCATCCGGGCTGGTCGGCTCAGGCATCGGCACCGCCGGTGTGACCGGGGCCGGGGCAGCTGGCGGAGCCGGGCGCGTGCTGGGTCCGAGCGGGGCCATGGCGCAGCCCGAAACCAGCAGAAGCGCGGCCAGCGCAAGCCCTGCCCGGCGCATCGGGAAACCCTGTGTCTGAACCTGCATCCTGAGTGTCTCCTGTTACTGTGACAGCGTTGCGGGGCCATGGGCTGCTGGCCCGCGCCCTCATGCGCCTGTCGGTTCCGGGCGTGCCGCCAGCAAATCCCGCGCGGCAGCCCGCGCTGCTGTGGATATGGTATCACCAGAGATCATTCTTGCAATCTCTTCAACGCGCTGATCGGCGGAAAGCGGCACAACCCGCGACAGGGTCTGATCGGCCTGCACCTGTTTTTCAACCCGCCAGTGATGCTGGCCAAGCGCGGCCACCTGCGGCGAATGGGTCACGACCAGCACCTGCGCGCCCTGCGCCAGCGCGTGCAACCTGCGCCCGACAGCATCTGCCGTGGCCCCCCCGACACCGCGGTCGATTTCGTCAAAGATCATGGTCACGCCCGACACGCCACGCGCAAGGCAGACTTTCAGCGCCAGCAGAAACCGCGACAATTCCCCGCCCGAGGCAATCCGCGACAGTGGCCCGGATGGCGCACCGGGATTGGTCGCAACCTCGAAACTGACGGCATCGCTGCCCTCTGGCCCGGCCTCGCCTTGTTTGATGACCGTGCGGAAGGCCGCGCGTTCCATTTTCAGCGGGGCCAGTTCGAGCGACATTTCGGCGTCAAGCTGCGCCCCGGCGGTCTGGCGCGCGGCGCGCAAGGCTTCGGTCGCGGCGTCATATTCGGCCTGTGCGCGGGCTTCGGCCTGCGCCAGATCGGCCAAGGCGCGCGCGCCATTATCCAGCCGGTCAAGCCGCGCGCGCAACTCATCGGCGAGGCTGGCCAGATCATCGGCCAGGCAGCCATGTTTGCGCGCCAGCCCGCGCAGCGCAAAAAGCCGGTCCTCGACCGCTTCCAGCTCACCCGGCGCGATATTCAGCGTGTCGGCTGCGGCTTCGACGCCTTGCTGCGCCTCGCCCAAAGCATCAAGCGCGCGGCCCAGCGCTTCCAGCGGCGCGTCCAGCGCGCCCTCGAACCCTTCGGACGCAGTCTCAAGCCAGCGGGTGGCGTCGATCAGCAGACGCTCTGCCCCCTCTTCCGACAGCGCCGCATGCGCGCGCGCCACATCCGCGCGCAGGCGCTCGGCGGCCTGCATCCGGCGGCGGCGGGCGTCAAGCTGGTCCTCTTCGCCCGGTTCCGGGGCCAGCTTGTCGAGTTCGCCCACAGCATGGCGCAGAAAATCCTCTTCCGCGCGCGCCGCATCAAGCCGCGCCATTTCCTCGGCATGGGATTTGCGCGCGCGGCGCAATTCGCGCCAGGCCGCGCGGGTCCGGTCCAGCAGCGCAGGTGCGACACCGTATGCATCCAGCAGCAGCCGATGTCCGCGCGGGTTCAGCAGCCCGCGATCATCCTGCTGGCCATGCAATTCAACCAGCACTTCCGACAGCGACCGCAGCAATTCGCCCGAGGCGCGGCGGTCATTCACCCAGGCCGTCTTGCGCCCGTCGCGGCTGTTGACCCGGCGCAGAAGCAGGCTGTCGGCATCCGGCAACCCGGCTTCCGTCAGGATGTCGCGCGCGGGATGGTCCGGGGCCAGCGCAAATTCGGCCACCACCTCGCCCTGATCTGCGCCCTGGCGAACCAGATCGGCCCGCCCGCGCCAGCCCAGAACGAAGCCCAGCGCATCGAGCAGGATCGACTTGCCCGCGCCGGTTTCACCCGTCAGCACGTTCAGACCGGGCCGGAACCGCAGTTCCAGCCGGTCGATGATCAGCACATCCCGGATATCGAGCGACAGGAGCATCAGCGCCCGCCTGCAAAAACGCGCATGTCAGATCCAGTCACCGCGCAGCGCCTGACGATAGATCGTGCGCAACCAGCCTTCGCCGCGCGCTTCGGGTTCCAGCCCCTGCCGCCCGAGCAGGCGGAATGTGTCCTGATAGAAGGGGTTGGCCTCGAAATTATAGCCCAGCACGGCCCCGGCGGTCTGCGCTTCATCACGCAGCCCCAGCGAGAGATAGGCCTCGACCAGCCGGTGGAGGGCTTCGGGCGTATGGGTCGAGGTCTGGAAATCCTCGACCACGACGCGGAAGCGGTTGATGGCGGCCTGATAATTGCCCCGACCCAGATAATACCGCCCGATTTCCATTTCCTTGGCCGCCAGATGGTCAAAGGCCAGTTCGAATTTCAGGATCGCAGAGCGGGAATAATCGCTGTCGGGATATTGCTCGATCAGGCGGCGCAGATGTTGCAGCGCCTGAAAGGTCACGCCCTGATCGCGTCCGACCTCATCAACCTGATCATAGAAGGACAGCGCCAGCAGATAGGTCGCATAGGGCGCTTCTTCGTCATTGGGATAGGTGTCGATGAAGCGCTGCGCGGCGGCGCGGCTTTCTTCATATTCGCGGGCGCGGTGATGCGCATAGGCCTGCATGATCAATGCGCGGCGCGACCATTGCGTATAGGGGTAAAGCCGCTCGATTTCCTGAAAATAGCGCAAGGAGCGCTCAGAGCGCCGCGAGGTTTCCAGCTCGTATTCGCCGCGCTGGAAAATCTCTTCGGGCGAGAAGCCCGCCAGCGATTCATCCGGGCCGGTCGCGCGATTGCAGGCCCCAAGCCCGGCGATAACACAGAGGGCAAGGCCCACATGCCGGATCCCAGCCGTTGCGATCATGTCCTGCCACCCCTTTGCGAACGTCTTGTGCGGCACTGTTAGCACATAAAAAATTCAGGCGCAAAACGCGTTTTGCGCGGCATCTGTCTACGCGGCCAAAGGCGCAGAGTCAGGCCGATAGCGGCAGATCAGCCAGCGAAATACCCGCGCCCGGCAGACGTTTGCGCGCGGCCTCATCCAGCGTCACGATCTCATGGGCGGATGGATCGGCCAGCAGCGCCTGCAACAGCCGCCCGGTCAGCGCATGACCCGCGCGCACGCCCTCATAGCGCCCGAGGATCGGCATCCCGGCCACATAGAGATCGCCCATCGCGTCAAGCATCTTGTGGCGCACCGGCTCGTCTGCGCGGCGCAGCCCGCCGGGGCTGAGCACAGCCCCGTCATGAAACACCACTGCGTTGTCAAGTGTGCCGCCCAGCGCCAGCCCGGCAGCCTGCATCTGTTCGACATCGCGGCGCT
Source organism: Natronohydrobacter sp. (assembly GCA_007118445.1). GTDB lineage: Bacteria > Pseudomonadota > Alphaproteobacteria > Rhodobacterales > Rhodobacteraceae > Roseinatronobacter. Next base: position 4,117 of record SKRP01000121.1, on the reverse strand, counting down.
GGCAGAAGGTCCGGCAATCGCTGAGTTCGCGCAGGAAGGCCCCGTTGGACATGCGCAGGGACTGTCGCTGATGGCCGATGGCCGGTTCCGCGAAATCGATCTCGAAGGCCAGTTCCAGTTGCGGCGCCGGGCTGAGCCGCGCGCGCGCATCGCCCTTTTCAACCGCGACCGGCTTGAGCACGCGCAGCACCTTGAGCGGCGCATCAAGCGGCCTGACCCCGGCGGCCATGATCTTGCGCACGAAAGGGGCAGCGCTGCCATCGAGTATGGGCACTTCGGCGCTGTCGATTTCAATGATCAGATTGTGAACACCGCAGCCATGCAAGGCGGCCATGAGATGCTCGATCGTGCTGATGCGCACACCGGCTGCGTTTTGCAGGACCGTGCAGAGGCTGGCCTCGACCCAGTTCTCGGGCCGGACCGGAATGTCACGGATATCCGCCGGGCAATCCATGCGCCGGAAGATCAGACCAGTATCTGCGCCCGCAGGCACAAGCCGCATCCGCACAGGTTTGCCGCTATGGAGCCCGGTCCCTGTCACCGAACAATGTCTTGCGAGAGTGTTCTGCATGGCCTGTCACACGTTTCTTATCACATTTGTTAACGCAATAAGGGGCGGGTGCGGTCAGACGCAACTCACAGATTGTGACCCATTGTAACATGACAGGGGATGTGACCTGTATCGCGCGCCGCGCGCAGTGACCTGCACGCAGGGGCTAGTCGGGCTGCGGGTCCGTATCTGAAGGGTCGATCAGCGCCCGAAAGGACCGTTTCTGGCGGTCGGTCCAGGTGACCTGCAACCGCGAAACTGCCTCTTCAGGGGCCTCATCGACGACCACGCCCTGTTCGAACAGCCAGGCGCGCGCACGCCCTGCATCATGGGGCAGGACCACCTCTTCGCTGTGGCGGGCATCATCGAGCCGCGCTGTGATCGCATCGAACAGCGCCTGCAACCCCTGCCCGGTGACCGCCGAGCCGAGAAACAGCGCGTCGCTTTCGGCAACGCGCGCGCTCAAACCCGCCTGCTGCGCGGCGCCCAGCAGATCGGCCTTGTTCCACAGCTCGATCTGCGGGCGCGTTTCATCCACGCCCAGATCGCTGAGGATCGACTGCACATCGCGCGCCTGCTCTTCGGCTTCAGGATGGGCAATGTCCCGGACATGGACGATCAGATCGGCCTCGAGCACTTCTTCCAGCGTCGCGCGGAAGGCCGCAACCAGCTGGGTCGGCAGATCCGAGATGAAGCCCACAGTGTCCGACAGGATCACCTGCTTGCCTGTGGGCAGGGTGACCGCGCGCATGGTCGGGTCGAGCGTGGCGAACAGCATGTCCTTCGCCATCACCTCTGCCCCGGTCAGGCGGTTGAACAGGGTCGATTTGCCCGCATTGGTGTAGCCAACCAGCGCCACAACCGGAAACGGCACCTTGCGCCGCGCGGCGCGGTGCAATTCGCGCGTCCTGACCACTTTCGACAATTGCCGGCGCAGGCGCACCATCTGGGTGTCGATGGCGCGGCGGTCGGCCTCGATCTGCGTCTCGCCCGGCCCGCCGACAAATCCCAGCCCCCCGCGCTGGCGCTCCAGATGAGTCCAGGCCCGCACTAGCCGCGTGCGCTGGTAGCTGAGCGCGGCCAGTTCGACCTGCAACACCCCTTCGCGGGTGCGCGCGCGGTCGGCAAAGATTTCCAGGATCAGCCCGGTCCGGTCCAGAAGCTTCACTTTCCAGGCGCGTTCCAGATTGCGCTGCTGTACCGGGCTGACCGGCCCGTCGATCAGCACCAGCGCGATTTCCGCATCTGTGATCAGCGCGGCCAGTTCCGCAACCTTGCCGGACCCGAACAGCATGCCCGGATGCGCCTTGGGCAGCCGCACGACCTGACCATCCACCACATCAAGCCCCGGCAGCGCATGGGCGAGCGAAATCGCTTCCGCCAGCGCCAGTTCCGGCGCGCGCGGCTGGTGTTGCGACTTGATATCCGGGTGCAGCACCAGCGCGCGGGTCGGGCGCGCGGCGGTTTCAATCGTGCTTGCGCCCTGATCGGATCCGGATGCCGCGCTCAGCTGTCTGCCTCATAGAGCGAGATCGGCTGGCCCGGCATGATCGTGGAAATCGCATGTTTATACACCAGCTGGCTCTGACCATCCCTGCGCAACAGCACGCAGAAATTGTCAAACCAGGTGATCACACCCTGAAGCTTGACCCCGTTGATCAGGAATACTGTTACCGGAACCTTGTTCTTGCGGACATGATTCAGAAATGCATCTTGCAGATTTTGTTTATCACCGGCCATGCGCTTGCCTTTTTATTGTGGCGTTGTTTGATTTACGCAGGAAGCCCTTTCTCCCTATCTCATGAGTATGAAACGGGTTTGGCGAAACTTCCAGCCCCGAAACCACATAAAACGCGCGCCCTGCGCAATTTTATGTTGCACAGCGCGCGACAGATACAGCCGAGAGCAGGTTCAGCTGCGCCAGAACACAGACAAGAGCAACAGCAGCTCCAGCCGTCCCAGCACCATGCCGAAGGCCAGAATCGCCTTGGCCCCGTCACTGAGCGCCGCCCAGCTCAGCGGGTCCGGCCCGGTCATCTGCGCCACCGGGCCAGTTGTGGTCAGCGCGGCGGTGGCATAGATCATCGCATCTTCCATGATCACGCCGGTCAGGGTCAGCGCGGCGGTCAGCGCCATCAGCGTGAAGATGAAGATCATCACGAACATCCAGGCCGAATACGCTCCTTCACGGCGCAGGGCGCGCAGCCGCTCGCCATCGCCACCCACGCTGTCAGGATGGACCAGCTTGTCCATCTCGCGCCGCGCCTGCCACATCAGCGCGAAAACGCGCATCAACTTCAGCCCGCCTGCGGTCGTGGCCACACCGCCGCCACACAGCGCAAGCGCCAGCAACACCACTCCTGCGGCACCGAAATAGACCCCTTCGGCAGAGCGGCCCACCTCGCTGACAAAGCCGGTCGTGGTCAGAAAGGACAGACTGGTGAACAACACGCCCCAGACTTCAGCCAGCCAGGCCAGCGGGGCCGGGTCCAGCGGGGCGGCCAGCGCGCGCAGGCCCAGCACCAGCACCAGCAGCCCCATCAGCGCCACGGCCAGCACCAGTTCCGGGTCGCGCCGCCAGTGCCGCCCCCCGTCGCGGATCAGCTGCGCGCCGGGCCAGAAGCGGCGGCTGAGCGCCAGCACCAGCCCCGCCGCGATCAGGATTTCCGCGCTCAGCCCGCCCAGCCCGCCTTCGGGCAGGATGCCCGAGGTCGAGACGGTGGACATGGCCAGCACCAGCGCCAGAATCGGCGGATGGCCCGCGATGGACAGCCCGACCCAGAGCGCCAGCGTCACCCCCAGATAGACTGGCGTGATCACCGCGACCTGTTGCGCCATGCGCGCAAGGCTCTTGTCGGCCTGCGCGGCATCGATGCGGATCAGGCGGCGATGACCCGGCCGCCCCGCCCCCGTGCGCAGCTGGCTGCGCCCGGTGCCATACATCTCGGCCCCGCCAAGCCCCAGGGGGGCCAGCAGCGCCATCACCGAGATCATCAGAAACAGCCCGCCCCCCCAGGCCACGGTCGCGCGCCATAGATCCAGACTGCGCGAGCCATGTCCTTCCAGCAGGCTGGCCCCGGTGGTGGTGAAGGCCGAGACCATCTCGAACCAGGCATGGAAGAAGCTCAGCCCCGGCACTGCCTCGGTCAGGGGAATGGCCATCAATGCAGGCAGCACCAGATAGGCCGCGCTCAGGTAATAGAACGGATGCGAAAAACGCCCCAGATGGGTCGGGCCAGCGCGGCTGGCCAGATGCACCAGCCCGGCAATCCCGCCCAACAGCGCCGATGAGTAGAGAAACGCCCGCGCCAGCGCATGTTCGCGCAAGGTGAAGCCCACAGCCGCCGGGGCCAGCATTGCCAGCGCTGTGGCCGCGATCATCGCCACCAGTATCGCTGTCCCGTGCGATCTGCGTTCCATGTCAGCATCCCTTTCGTGCTGCGGCGCGCGTCAGGTGTCAGGTGTCAGGTGTCAGAAGAACTCGACCGCCACCTGCAGCAATTCATCGACCTTTGGCACATCCTCGGTCAGCGAGAAGATCACCACCAGATCGCCCTCGCGCAACAT
>SKRP01000089.1 GCA_007118445.1 Natronohydrobacter sp. | reverse complement strand
GCCTACGCCTATCCGGTGCGAGTTGAAGGGCGCTACATCATGGACCCGTCGCCGATCCCGAAATTCGACAACCCGAAACTGGACAATTCCCCCGCGCTGCAGCTTTTCGGGGCCGGGCGCGAATGCCGCATCTACGCCCTGCCGCCCTTTACGCGCGTCGAAAGCCTCGATTTCGAAGACTACCCTTTCACCGCCAGCAAGGCTGCTGGACAGATTTGCGCGATTTGCGGGGCCGAGGACAGCTATCTCGATGAGGTCATCACCGATGATGCGGGGGGGCGGATGTTTGTCTGCTCGGACACGGATTATTGCGCCACCCGCGTGGCCGCACAGGCGGAGGATGCAGCATGACACCGCTGTTGCAGGTCGAGAGCTTGAGCAAGTTCTACGGCAACCATCTGGGCTGCGGGGATGTGAATTTCACCCTCTGGCCGGGTGAAGTGATGGGGATTGTCGGCGAAAGCGGGTCGGGAAAGTCCACCTTGCTGAACTGCCTTGCTGGTCACATGGCCCCTGATACGGGCCGCGTGATCTTTGACACGCGCACAGATGGTCCGCGCGACACTGTGACCATGACAGAGCCCGAGCGCCGCTGGCTGGCGCGCACAGATTGGGCCTTTGTGCATCAGAACCCGCGCGACGGGCTGCGGATGAATGTCAGCGCGGGCGGCAATGTGGGCGACCGGCTGATGGCCGTGGGCGCGCGGCATTATGGCGATATCCGGCGTCAGGCCCAGGACTGGTTGGGACGTGTGGAGATTGATCAGGCCCGCATTGATGACCGCCCGCGTGCTTTTTCAGGCGGAATGCAGCAACGCTTGCAGATCGCGCGCAATCTGGTCACAGGGCCGCGGCTTGTCTTCATGGATGAACCGACGGGCGGGCTGGATGTCAGCGTTCAGGCGCGCCTGCTCGATCTGCTGCGCGGGCTGGTGCGGCGTCTGGGATTGTCGGCAGTGATCGTGACGCATGATCTGGCGGTTGTGCGACTGCTCGCGGATCGCCTGATGGTGATGAAGGATGGGCGCGTGGTCGAACAGGGGCTGACCGATCAGGTGCTTGATGACCCGCAAGATGCTTACACGCAGCTTTTGGTCAGTTCGGTGCTTCAGGTGTGACGCGGTGCTGGCCCCTGCGGTCGAATGAGTATTTTTGGCAAGATGAAGGACATGCGGATGATCGAGATTTCGGGTGTGGCCAAGCGCTTTGTGCTGCACAATCAGGGCGGGGTCGTCCTGCCGGTCATGGAAGGCGCGGCGCTCTCGGTGCAGGCAGGGGAATGTGTCGCGCTGGTCGGGGCATCAGGGGCCGGAAAATCCACGCTGATGCGCATGATCTGGGGGAATTATCGCTGCGATGAAGGGTCCATCCGGGTCGCGGGGGTTGAGCTGCGCGATGCAGAGCCGCGGGCGGTGATCGCCTTGCGCCGCAGCAAACTGGGCTATGTCAGCCAGTTCCTGCGCGTCATCCCGCGCGTGCCCACGCTCGATGTCGTGGCCGAGCCGTTGCTGGCCCAGGGCATGGATGAGGCACAGGCGCAGGCCCGCGCGCGCGCGATGCTGGCGCGGCTGAACATTCCCGAGCGGCTCTGGTCGCTGTCGCCGACGACGTTTTCAGGCGGTGAGCAACAGCGTGTCAACATCGCGCGCGGCTTCATTCAGGACTGGCCGGTCATGTTGCTGGATGAACCGACAGCCAGCCTGGACGCGGGCAACCGGGCAGTCGTCCTTGACCTGATCCGCGAGGCGAAGGCGCGGGGCGCGGCAATACTTGGCATTTTCCACGACGCCGAGGCCCGCGCCGCTGTCTGCGACCGCGAGGTGGATGTCACCGGCTTTACACCTGCTCGGAATGCGGCATGAGCACGCATGACGGGCGCGGATTGCTGGTGGCGATTGTGGGGCCGTCCGGCGCAGGCAAGGACACGCTTCTGGACGCGTTGGCGCGCAAGCGACCCGATTTCCAGTTTGCACAGCGCATCATCACGCGCGCGGCAGATGCCGGGGGCGAGGACCATCAGGCTGTCTCAGACGCCATGTTTGACGCACAGCTTGCGCAGGGAGCCTTTGCCTTTCACTGGCAGGCGCATGGCTTGCGCTATGCAATCGCCGCCGATATCGACCAGCATCTTGCGGCAGGGCGGGTGGTTGTCTTCAACGGTTCGCGCAAAGCCCTGCCAGAGATCGCGCTTGGCTATCCGCAATTGTTGGTGCTGGTGGTCACGGCCCCTGTCGATGTGCTGGCCGCAAGACTGGCCGCACGCGGGCGCGAGAGCGCCGCCGACATTGCCGCACGCTTGCGCAGGGCAAGGATGCCGCTGCCCGATGGCGCTATCGTCATTCTCAATGACGGCCCCCTCGACACTGGGGTCATCCAGATCGAAGCCGCGATCACCCGCGCAATGCAAAACGCCTGATCAGATGAAACTGTCCATCCTCTGCCTCGCCAAACAGACACAGGCTATCGAGCCGGTGCCGTTCTTCCAGCGCAGGACCAAACCATGCGATTGCGGCCTGAAGCGCCTTCTGCATCTCTGTGTCGTCAAGCCGGCCTGTGAGGGTAATGTGGAAACGAAACTCCTCCATGACGTAAGGATAGCCCCACTGCCGCAGCAGAGCGTCCTGCCGCGCTGTCAGTCCACTCGCGCGGCGACGGGCAAGATCATCATCGGACAAAGGCGCGCGGAAGGGATCGAGTGCGCGGATGATATGGGCGGCAGTGTCCGTGAGCGACTGAGGCTGAACCTCCGGGACGACGGCCAGAAACCCATCGAGTGCAGTCAACTGAAGATCACCCAGATCCGCAGGGGCGAGGGTTTGAGCCAAAACATCGAGCGCATCGACGAAGGTTGCTGCGTCACAGGACAGGCGCATGGGCGGCGTCAATGTCCCGTGCAGCCCGTATTTCCGGGGCGTCTGCGTCAGGCGCGCAAGATCGATACCAAGATCGGGATGCGCTACGCTTTGTCCTGTTTCAGGATTCCATCCCAGCCAGCTTGTTCCAGCTTGCCAGAAGGCGCTGCCTACATGTGGCGCGTAATAGACGGCAAAGCGCTGAAATTGATCAAGCATGGTTTCCCCCGCGAACTGACGCTGCTGCGTGCCATAGCACTGTGACAGCTGCGTGACGCCAACAACAAGGACGACAAGGATATGAGTGACATAATCCTCGGAAATGCACGACTTGTGCTGGAAGATGAGTTGCGCCACGGCGCTGTGGTCATCCGTGACGGGGTGATCGCAGATCTGGATGACAGCCGCCATCTGCCCAAAGGCGCGCTTGATTGCGATGGCGATTTGCTGGCACCCGGACTGATCGAATTGCATACTGATAATCTGGAACGTCACCTTGCCCCGCGCCCGGGCGTGGACTGGCCACATGCGAGCGCGGTGATTGCGCATGATCGCGAACTGGCCGGAACCGGTATTACCACCGTGTTCGACGCGCTGCGCGTCGGATCCTTGTCTCGCGACGATGCGCGGGGCCGTGGCCGTTATGCGCGCGCATTGGCCAGCGAGATCCTGGAAATGCGCGAAATCGGATCTTTGACGATCAGCCACTTTCTGCATCTGCGCGCCGAAATCTGCTCTGAAACCCTGATGGATGAACTGGACGAGTTCGGCCCTGATGACCGCATCGGCATTGTCAGCCTGATGGACCACACGCCTGGCCAACGCCAGTTTTCCGACCTGGAACAATTACGCACCTATATGCGTGGCAAATATGGCATGTCAGAGGCAGAGTTCGAGGCCCATGTTGCCCGCCAGCAGGACCTCGGTGAACGGGTGCGAGGGCCACACGAGGCCGCTGTTGTTGCGGCAGCACGCAGCTATGGGGCAACCTTGGCCAGCCATGATGATACCACGCGCGCGCAGGTCACGGCCTCGGCGCGTCATGGGGTGCGGTTGGCGGAATTTCCGACCAGTCTGGAAGCGGCACATGCCTGCCATGACGAAGGGATCGCTGTGATGATGGGTGCGCCGAACCTGATCCGCGGCGGGTCGCATTCCGGCAATGTGGCCGCGTCCGAGCTCGCGGCGGCGGGGCGGCTGGACATCATGTCATCCGACTATGTTCCTGCGGCCTTGCTGCTGGGCGCGGTGCGCCTTGGCTTGTCCAGCGGCAACCTTGCCGCGGGCTTCCGGGCGGTCACATCTGCGCCTGCGCGAGCGGTTGGCCTGTCGGACAGGGGTGCGCTGAGGATTGGACTTCGTGCGGACATGATCCGTGTCGCCTTGCCGAATACGGTGCCGATGATCCGCGAGGTTTGGGTGAAAGGTGCGCGCGTGGGCTAGGGGCGAAAACTGTGATTTGCGATGCTCGCGCGCAGACTGACGATTTCGGGAAGCCCTTGCCGCGTTCGGACCAAGAAGCGCGGCGGGGGCGGGCTTTTGCGCAACCTCGGGCGTTGCGGGCTCATCCGGGCGCGAGAGTTGGTCATCGGAGACGGTGCCCGTGATGTTTGGGCAGGGCCGCGTGAGTCAATCGGCAGGGCGCGTCACCAGTGTCGTTGGTTTCGCAAGACAGCGACCAGCCCCTATGCGCCGGGCACATCGATCCTGTCGCCCTTTTGCGGAGGAGCGTTCCAGAGAAGGGAACATTCCCCGGAGTGACAGCCCTGTTTGTCGCGAGAATGGCCATGCAGCTATGGATTCCGGTTCTCGCCTGCTGACGCGAACTCGCCTCACAGGCGCTGAGCGCACCAAGGCGGTGTCAGCGCTGGGGTGCCTTGCGCATCTGTTCATTCGGAGATGCACATCACGCAGTCTGTTTGGACCCGCCTGGCGATGGACAAGAGCTAAGCTTGGACACTGGTGTGATTTCAAGAGCTTCTCGCTGCTGCTATCCGCCCGACAGAGGGCCACCGCATGAGCAGGGGGGCCCCGTGCCGAGAGGAGCTGATTGGTCGCCACATGCACAAATAGCTTTATATAACCGGAATTATAGTTACATGGTGATTCATGACGACAACCACACCCCATGCTCGCGCCCTGTCTGCCTTGGCCATGATGCACGCCTGTCGATCTTTCGGCTGCTGGTGCGGGCGGGTGAGGACGGGCTGCGCCTGGGCGATATCGGCGCCCATCTGGATATGGCCCCCTCGACGCTGGCACATCACCTCTCGGCGCTCAATGCGGCTGGTCTGGTTGCGCAAGAACGGCAGGGGCGCGAGGTGTTCAACCAGGTGGACTATCCGGCGATGCGCGACCTTGTGGATTTCCTGACCCATCAATGCTTCACGGGCGTTCCGCCCCGCGCAAAGGGTGATGCAGCATGATACGGCTCGGATCTCCGGAATCAAAACAATCATATTTCTGGTCAATTCGTGATGGCGACGATCTGACTGTCCGCATCTCGCTGTCGGCCTGCACGACTGCTGACGGCTTTGCGTTGTCACTGAAAACAGCAGAGGGTCTGGTGGGCGACAGCGCTGATCCTTGGCATTCTTCTGGTGCTCGACCCGGTGCAGGCAGGCGACAGCGCCGTATTCACGGGCAATGCGCTTTTGCGCACGTCCCCTTATCTGCTCGGGTCCATTGCCATCGCAGCATGGGTCGGGACCACGGGCGCGGAAAACCTGATCGCGCGGGCCTTTACCGGCGCGCCACTGACCATGGTGGCGCTGGGGGCCTTCGCGGGGGCAGTCTGGCCCTTCTGTTCCTGCAGAGTGATTCCGTTGATCGCGGCGCTGCTGGCGATGGGGGTGCCGCTGTCCGCGGTCATGGCCTTCTGGCTGGCCTCGCCGTTGATGGATCCGTCGATATTCTTGCAGACCGCGGGTGTGCTGGGGGTGGAATTCGCGCTGGCCAAGACGCTGGCGGCTTTCGGGCTGGGGCCGGCGGGGGGGCTGGTCACGCATGCGCTGATGCGCGGCGGTGCCTTCGCGGACCCGCTGCGCGAGGGTATCGGCAATGGCGGTTGCGGGCGCGCGCGCATCCGGGTGCCAAAACCAGTCGTCTGGCGCTTCTGGGCCGAGCCCGAGCGCCGGATCAAATTCGCTGCGACCGCGCTGAATACAACGCTGTTTCTGGCCAAATGGCTGACGCTGGCCTTCGTGCTCGAAAGCCTGATGCTGGCCTGGATCCCGGCCGAGACAGTGACCGCCACACTGGGCGGCGCGGGCCTGATGCCAACCTTCACGGCAACGCTGGTCGGCCTGCCCGCCTATCTGAACGGCTATGCCGCGCTTCCGCTGGTGGGCGGTCTGATCAGCCAGGGCATGGCACCGGGGGCGGGCATGGCATTTCTGATCGCAGGCGGCGTGACCTCGATTCCGGCGGCGATGGCGGTCTGGGCGCTGGCGCGGCCACAGGTCTTTGCACTTTATATCGCGCTGTCGCTGGGCGGCGCGCTGGCCGCAGGGCTGATGTTCCAGCTCTGGGTGGCGCTTGCGTGACGGCGCAGGCATGATCCCGCGACTGCCCCCGGCCCGGCGCGCGGGCGTTGTCGCAGCGCTCGGCACCTCGCTGACCGTCTCATGGGCTTCGAGCTACTATATTCCTGCGGTCCTCGCTGTGCCGATGGCAGAGGATCTGGGCCTGTCGCCGGTCTGGGTGTTCGGGGCCTTCTCGATGGCAATGGTGGTTTCTGCCATGGTCGGGCCCTGGGCCGGGGCGCGGATCGACGGTGCGGGCGGGCGCGGCGTGCTGATCGGCTCGAACCTGATCTTTGCCACCGGGTTGGTGATGCTGGCCACGGCCCCGACGCCCATGATGCTGTTTGCAGGCTGGGCAGTGATCGGCCTGGGCATGGGGATCGGACTGTATGAAGCAGGTTTCGCCACCCTGACCGGCATCTATGGCAAGGAGGCGCGCGGCCCGATCACCGGCATCACCCTGATTGCAGGCTTTGCCAGCACTGTCGGCTGGCCGCTCTCGGCGCTGATGCTGGCGACTTGGGGCTGGCGCGAGGCCTGTCTGGGTTGGGCGGTGATCCATCTGTTGATCGCGCTGCCGCTCAATACCTGCCTGCCGAGTGGCAGAGCAACAGCGCGCGCGCCTGAAGATATGGGGGCTGATGGCCCACCCCCGTCGCGGCTGGCGCTTTGGTTACTGGCCTTCGTCTTTGCCGCGACATGGTTCAACGCCACGGCCATGGCCGCGCATCTGCCCGGCCTGTTGCAGGCGGCGGGTGCCAGTACCGCGATGGCGATTGCCGCAGGGGCGCTGATCGGCCCGGCACAGGTGGCCGCGCGGGTGCTTGAATTCGGGCTGATGCGCCGGTTTCATCCGCTGATTTCGGCGCGCATGGCAGCGGCGGCGCATCCGGTCGCAGCAGTGACGCTGATCGGCTTTGGCGGGCCTGCGGCCTATGTCTTCGCCATCCTGCACGGGGCGGGCAATGGCATCCTGACCATCGCCAAGGGCACGCTGCCGCTGGCGCTGTTCGGCCCGGCGGGATACGGCCAGCGCATCGGCTGGCTGAACGCACCCGCGCGGATATTGCAGGCCGCAGCCCCGCTGGTCTTTGGTGCGGCCCTGACCGTGTGGGGCGCGCAGGCGATCTGGCTGACCGCAGGGATCGGGCTTCTGACGCTGCTGGCGCTGGCACTGCTCAGGCGGAGCTGAGGCGGCGCGCGGCGAGCCAGCTGGCCAGCGCCATCAGCCCGGCGGTGGCCAGACACAGGGGCAGCCCGCCGATCTGGAAACTGAGGCCAGACAGCAGCGTGCCGATCAGCCGCCCCGCCGCATTGGCCATGTAGTAGAAACCCACATCGCGGGTGATCCGGTCGGCGGCACCGAAGGCGAGGATCAGATAGGAATGTACCGAGGAATTGACCGCGAAGACGAAGCCGAAGAGCAAGAGCCCCGCAACCAGCGTGGCGGTCAGCCAGTCCGCCGGATCGCCTGCGACAAGTGCCGCGAGCGCCAGCGCGAAGGGGATCGGCACCAGCAGCCCGGCCCAGCGGATCGCCTTTTGCACGGTCGCGGCCTCGGGCTGGCCCTTGCCGCCCAGAATGCGTGGGGCAAAGGCCTGC
>SKRP01000219.1 GCA_007118445.1 Natronohydrobacter sp. | reverse complement strand
CACATTCGGGCCGCGCCGCATCTGCACGGCCGCCCAGATCTTGCGGTCCGCATAGACCAGAAAGATCAGGCTGATCATCACAAAGCCGATCACCAAAAGCGATTGCGCGGCAATCAGCGTGGCGATACCCAATCCGGTTTGCAGAAATTCACTCATTCGTCCCTCAATTCCTCACACCGTGGGGATGCCTTGTTCCCGACAATCATCCACGATCACTTCGGCATCCATGTTGCGCAACCCTTGCGGGATATCGGGCGAGATGACAAATCCCCCATCCCCTTCCCAGACATTGCCCGAGCGCGTGATATTGGTGCGCACATGCTGCGCGAAACTGTAGCCGCGAATTAGCGCATATTGTGCGGCAGCACAACGCGCATAGGCCACGACATCGGCGCGGTCGCGCGCGCCGCGCATCCGCACCAGAAAACTCACTGTGCTGTCATCGAGCAGCGATGTGTCAACGCCCAGATATTCGGCCCGATCCGGCGGCGAGAGCGCCGCGCGCGCGGCATCATCCTGCGCACAGCCCATCAGACCGCTGCCCAGGGCCGTCATCAGAAGCGTTGCAGGAAGGGTCTGGGCCATATCCGGGGTTACTCCGCGGCCAGAGGCGCGGCCTGACGCGCTTTGGCCATGCGCGACAGTTCCGCCATCAGGCTTGACGCCCGCGCAATCGGATTGGTCAGGTAGAAATCACTGATCGCATTACGGAAATCGGCCCGGCCGAGCGGGGCCTCTGCGAGCTTCTGCCAGGCATTCCGCGGCACGATGTCGATATCGCCCAGATGCGGCACGGCGGTGCTCAGTTCCTTGCGCAGCGCGGGCAGCGAGTCGAAGGGAAGCGTCGCTCCCAGTTCTGCCGAAAGCGCGCGCAGGATGGCCCAGTTCTCTTTCGCCTCGCCCGGTGCGAAACCGGCGCGGAAGGCCAGTTGCGGGCGGCCTTCGGTATTGACGAAAATTCCGGGTTCCTCGGTATAGGCCGCGCCGGGCAGGATGATATCGGCGCGATGCGCGCCCCGGTCGCCATGGCTGCCCTGATAGATCACCAAAGCGCCCGGATCGATGTCAATCTCATCTGCACCAAGGTTGTAGATCACCTCGGCACCCTCGACCGCCGCCTTGATCCCGCCCTCGGTCGTGCAGCCTGCATCCATCGCACCGACCCGGCCCGCCGCTGTGTGCAGGACCAGCAGTTTCGCGCCCGATTTTTCGACTATCGCCTGCGCCATGGCCAGCACAGCGGCCCCGTCGGCCTCGCGCAAGGCACCCTGCCCCAGGATCACGACGCAATTCTTGTCCGCCAGTTCGGACATATCGAGGCCCGCCACATGCGAAAGCGCCGCGCGGTCGGTGCCCATATGCTCATAATCATAGGTCAGATCGACCGCTTCGCCCACCAGGATCACATCCGCGCCCGCCATCCAGGCCTTGCGGATGCGCGCGTTCAGAACCGGCGCTTCCAGACGCGGGTTGGTGCCGATCAGCAGCACCTTGTCTGCGTGGTCGATATCCTCGATCGCTGCCGTGCCGACATAGGCCGATCGGTTTCCGGCTGGCAGATGCGCGCCATCAGTGCGGCATTCAACCGAACCGCCCTGCCCTTCCACCAGCAATTTCAACGCATAAGCGGCCTCTGTCGAGACCAGATCGCCCACCAGACCTGCGACTTTCTTGCCTTTCATGGCCGCTGCCGCCGCCGAGAGCGCCTCGGGCCAGCTTGCCGGGCGCAGCTTGCCGTTTTCGCGGATATAGGGCTTGTCCAGTCGCTGGCGCTTCAACCCGTCCCAGACATAGCGCGACTTGTCCGAGAGCCATTCCTCATTCACGCCGTCATGATTGCGCGGCAGGATGCGCATGACTTCGCGGCCCTTGGTATCGACACGGATATTCGAGCCCAGCGCGTCCATCACATCGATGGTTTCGGTCTTGGTCAGCTCCCATGGCCGCGCAGTGAAGCTGTAAGGTGCCGATACCAGCGCCCCGACCGGGCACAGGTCCACGATATTGCCGACCAACTCGGACTCGATCAGCGCCCCCAGATAGGTGGTGATTTCAGCATCCTCGCCGCGCCCGGTCTGGCCCATGACGCTGACCCCGGCCACTTCGGTCGTGAAGCGCACACAGCGCGTGCAGGAAATGCAGCGCGTCATATGCGTTTCGACAAGCGGGCCAAGCTGCAGATCCTCGACCGCGCGTTTCGGTTCGCGGTAGCGCGAGAAATCCACGCCATAGGCCATCGCCTGATCTTGCAAGTCACATTCGCCGCCCTGATCGCAGATCGGGCAATCGAGCGGGTGATTGATGAGCAGGAACTCCATCACCCCCTCGCGCGCCTTTTTCACCATCGGCGAATTGGTGCGGATGACCGGCGGCTCGCCCTTGGGGCCAGGGCGCAGATCGCGCACCTGCATCGCGCAAGAGGCCGCAGGCTTGGGCGGGCCGCCCACCACCTCTACCAGACACATCCGGCAATTCCCGGCAATCGACAGCCGCTCATGATAGCAGAAACGCGGGATTTCGATCCCGACTTCCTCGGCCGCCTGAATGAGCGTCATCTCGACCGGAACCTCGATTTCCATGCCGTCGATGATGATCTTGCGCAACTGGGACATGACTTACCTCTCCCGCAATTGTCGCCCGAGCGCTGTGCGCCGGGTTATTTCATCCTGCGCAAAGGCGCAGATTTCCGCTTCGCTGGCCGGGTCCACCCCGGCGCGGCGCAGATGGGCTTCGACCAGCCCGCGCATCCGCGCCTGTTCGGCCTTATCCTCGACAAAGGCTTCGATCTGCGACCGGCTGAAACCCAGCCGCCGCGCGTGATTATAGAGGCCCAGAAAATAATTCACCCGCGCCAACCGCCCCGGAGGCGCAACCGCAGGACAGGTATCGGTGACATGTTTGATCAGCGCCGCCGTGAACAGCCCGTTATAGATGTCGGGCGTGCCGCGCAGGGTCTCATTAACCTCGGCCTGCGTGGTCGCGGCCACGGCGCTGCCGCTGACAAGGGCTGCAAGGACAAAGGCAAGGATGGGGGTTTTCATGGGCTTACTCCGCCGCAACGGCACAGGACCGTTGTTTCCAAAGTTGCGCCTCGGCCAGCCAGTCCCAGCCAAAGGCATGATCACTGGCCCCATGTGTTTTCACGTGCTCGAGCCGCGCAAGACCCTCGTCCAGCGTCGGACGATGCCCTGGCGCGACCCACCACATGACGAAATGCTGTTCGCCCAGAAGCTCGAACCACTCGGCCCGGCGGGCATAGAATTGCCGGTGCACCGTGTTCCAGACAAAAGCTTCCAGCGACGCCACATCGGTCCAGACCGTCAGGTTGGACACGAATTGCGGATCACCTGCAATGCACGTCTCGGTGTTCCCGCGGCCCGGTTCGCCCGAGCCTTCCATCATCCACACAAAACCCGGACTGCGCTTGCCGATGCCGTTCACGCGGTCCAGATTGGCCATGAACTCGGCCACGCGCGCATCATCAACCGGCGCAAGCAACCGCCCGATATTGAGTTGCGCAAGATGGCGGGGCTCAATCATGCGCGCGCTCCTCGTAAGCTGCGAACAGATCCGTCACCAGCACCCCGTTCAGGCGCATCCCTTCGAAGCCTTGCAGATCATCGTTCTGGATCGCGACATCGCTCAGGTTCACATTCGCGAACTGCGCCCCTGACAGGTTTGCATTTCCAAACTGCGCGCCCGGCAGTGCAGCGTTGAAAAACTCTGCCGCCGCAAGGTTCACATTATGAAACCTTGACCCGCCCATGTTGACATTCTTGAATCGCGCCTGCCCCAGATCGACATTCGAGAAGCGCGAACCTGAACAGGCCGCGTTCTTGACTTTCAATCGTTTGTCGATGTCAGTCAGGCGCATCGCTCTCACTCCGCCGCCACTTTCGAGACGCGGCCCGCTTTTTGCGCCTTGATCCGGTCCTCGATCTCGGGGCGGAAATTGCGGATCAGCCCCTGCACCGGCCAGGCCGCCGCATCGCCAAGCGCGCAGATCGTGTGGCCCTCGACTTGCTTGGTCACGTCCCAGAGCATGTCGATTTCTTCCAGTTCCGCCTCGCCGCGCACCAGCCGGTCCATGACGCGCATCATCCAGCCCGTGCCCTCGCGACAGGGCGTGCACTGGCCGCAGCTCTCATGCTTGTAAAACGCCGAGAGCCGCCAGATGGCCTTGACGATATCGGTGGATTTATCCATCACGATCACCGCCGCCGTGCCAAGCCCGGAGCCCAGTTCACCGCGCAGATAGTCGAAATCCATCGTGGCGCTGCGCATGTTCTCGCCGCGCACGCAAGGCACGGACGAGCCACCCGGAATCACCGCCAGCAGATTGTCCCAACCGCCGCGGATACCGCCGCAATGGGTCTCGATCAGTTCTTCAAAGCTGATCGACATGGCTTCTTCCACCACGCAGGGCTTGTTCACATGACCCGAGATCGCAAAGAGCTTGGTGCCCGCATTATTCGGACGCCCGAAGCCCGCAAACCATGCCCCCCCGCGCCGCAGGATCGTCGGCACGACAGCAATCGATTCCACATTATTCACAGTGGTCGGGCAGCCGTACAGCCCCGCACCTGCCGGGAAAGGCGGCTTCATGCGCGGCATCCCCTTGCGGCCCTCAAGGCTTTCCAAAAGCGCGGTTTCCTCGCCGCAGATATAGGCACCCGCACCGTGATGCAGATAGAGGTCGAAATCCCACCCCGACCCGCAGGCATTCTTGCCTACCAGACCGGCCTCGTAAGCTTCATCAATCGCGTTCTGCAGCGCTTCCTTCTCGCGGATATATTCGCCGCGAATATAGATATAGCAGGCATGGGCATTCATCGCGAAGCTGGCAATCAGACAGCCCTCGATCAGCGTGTGCGGATCATGGCGCATGATCTCGCGGTCCTTGCAGGTGCCGGGTTCGGATTCGTCGGCATTGACCACCAGATAAGCCGGACGCCCGTCGCTTTCCTTCGGCATGAAGGACCATTTCAGACCCGTCGGGAAACCAGCGCCGCCGCGTCCGCGCAGACCCGATTGCTTCATCTCGTCGATGATCCAGTCGCGCCCTTTCGCAAGGATGTTCTTCGTCCCATCCCAATGCCCGCGCGCAATCGCGCCTTTCAGCGAACGATCATGCATCCCGTAGAGATTGGTGAAGATGCGATCCTGATCCTTAAGCATATGCCTGCCCTCTCTCTGCCTCTAGCGCCCGTTCTGCCGGGCCCGCCAGACGCGAAATGTCACGATCAGCGCGAAGGCAAAGGCCCCAAGCGCTGCGAAATCTATCAGGAATGCGTAGCGCGGATCCCAGCCATAATCCCGCCCGATCCAGCCCAGAACCACCCAGCCCACAATTGCCGCGCACATCACCACCGCCGCAAGCCGGGCCTGCTGCGCGAGCGCGATTTCTCGGGGCGATGGCTTGGTCATTCACGCAAATCCCGATTCATTGCCGACTGGAAAACCCGGTCTCGCCGCCAGCAGCGAGAATCTTGGCCTGCGACACCCAGTCATCGCGGCTGACGCGGCCCTTGAACCCTTCGAGATGCTCATCGACCCAGGCGACCTCATCTGTGCCCCAGCTGGCGATCTGCCAGTAATGGAACACACCCAGCCTGTGCAGAAGCGCCTCCAGCTTTGGCCCGACACCCTTGATCAGCTTCAGATCATCAGCAGTGCCGCGCGCTTCGGTCAGCAATTCCGGCTTGATCCCGATCTCTTCGGCCCCCTTCGCCACGGCGTCGGGCTTGGCATTGGATTTCTCGGGCGCTTCCTGTTTCGACACGCCTGTCTCATCGACAGGCATATCATCCGCCGGTTTCGCCTCTTTGGCCTTGACCACCGCCGAGGGCACTGGTTTCGGGTCCGGCACACCCTGCCAGGGCGTGATCAGCGGCACTTCCGACCCGTCAATCCGCTTGAGCGTATCGCCCAGGCGGCTGGCCAGCGCCACGGACCCGTTCTGCGCCTCACCCGTGTAATCCTTGAGCGTCGTCACCCCGCCCAGCGGTTCCGAGGCAAAGCGGCCGTTCTGCGGCCCCGGCACTGGCACCTCGCCCGCCGCCATCGCATCCAGAAGCTTCGCAAAGCTCTCGGCGGTCAGATCTTCATAGTAATCCTTGCCGATCTGCGCCATGGGCGCGTTGGCACAGGCCCCGAGGCACTCGACCTCTTCCCAGCTGAACTTGCCATCGGGTGACAGCATATGCGGGCGCTTGGCGATCTTTTCCTTGCAGACACTGACAAGATCCTCGGCCCCGCAGATCATGCAGCTTGTCGTTCCGCAAATCTGGATATGGGCCACAGACCCAACAGGTTGCAGCTGGAACATGAAGTAGAATGTCGCCACTTCCAGCGCCCGGATATAGGCCATGTCCAGCATTTTGGCGACATGCTCGATGGCGGCACGGGTCAGCCAGCCTTCCTGTTCCTGCGCGCGCCACAAGAGCGGGATGATGGCCGATGCCTGACGGCCCTCGGGGTATTTGGTGATCTGCGCTCGCGCCCAGGCCTGATTGTCAGGCGTGAAGGCGAAAGAGCCAGGTTGGTCGGGGTGCAGACGGCGTAGCATCTAGTAACCTATCTCTTGAACTTTCTCGGTGGACAGAAACGTCTCGTCGAACCCATCGACATGAAGAATTGCGGCTTTACGACCGCGCTGCAAAGCTATCACGTAGTTCCCGCCAGCGATGGTGAGAGCCTTGATTTCATAGCCCTCGCTCAAAAACTCCTCCAGTTCCTTCTTAGGGTCCTCGTTCAACGGTCGATCTCTCCGAACACCACATCCAGCGTGGCGATGATGGCGGCCACATCGGCCAGTTGATGGCCCTTGGCCAGATGGTCCATGGCCTGCAGATGCAGAAAGCCCGGCGCGCGGATCTTGGCGCGGTAGGGTTTGTTGGTCCCGTCGCCCACCAGATAGACACCGAACTCGCCCTTGGGCGCTTCCACAGCGGCATAAACCTCGCCCGCAGGGACATGGAACCCTTCGGTGTAAAGCTTGAAGTGATGGATCAGCGCTTCCATCGAGGTCTTCATCTCGCCCCGCGAGGGCGGCGTGATCTTGCCGCGGGCCAGAATATCGCCCCGCCCTTCGGGGGCGCGCAGCTTTTCAATGGCTTGCAGGATGATCTTGGTCGATTCCCGCATTTCAGCCATGCGCACCAGATAGCGGTCATAGCAATCGCCATTCTTGCCGATGGGCACTTTGAAATCGAACTCGTCATAGCATTCGTAGGGCTGCGCGCGGCGCAGATCCCAAGCCAGCCCCGAGGCCCGCACCATCGCGCCCGAAAAGCCCCAATCCAGCGCTTCCTGTTCGCTGACGATGCCGATATCGACCGTGCGCTGTTTGAAAATGCGGTTCTCGGTCAGCATCCCGTCGATATCATCGAGCACATTGGGGAAATGCTGTGCCCAGGCTTCGATATCATCCAGAAGCGCGGGCGGCAGGTCCTGATGCACCCCGCCGGGCCGGAAATAAGCCGCGTGCAGACGCGCACCGCAAGCCCGCTCATAGAAGATCATCAGCTTTTCGCGTTCCTCGAACCCCCAGAGCGGCGGGGTCAGCTCGCCCACGTCCAGCGCGCCGGTAGTCACGTTCAGCAGATGGTTCAGCACGCGCCCGATTTCCGAATAAAGCACCCGGATCAAGGACGCACGGCGCGGAACTTCAACGCCGGTCAGCTTTTCGATGGCCAGACACCAGGCATGTTCCTGATTCATCGGCGCCACATAATCCAGCCGGTCAAAATACGGCAGGTTCTGCAGATAGGTGCGGCTTTCCATCAGCTTTTCAGTGCCGCGATGCAGCAGGCCGATATGCGGATCGGCGCGCTCGACGATTTCGCCGTCAAGTTCCAGCACCAGACGCAAAACACCATGCGCCGCAGGGTGTTGCGGGCCGAAATTGATGTTGAAATTGCGGATTTTCTGCTCGCCGGTCTGAGCGTCCATAAATCCTTTGGAGCCGTCCATCATTT
>SKRP01000325.1 GCA_007118445.1 Natronohydrobacter sp. | reverse complement strand
GTCAGCGCGTTCCGGCACGCGATCAGTGATCCTGATTTCCCGGCCGAACCCGGCCGCTACCATCTGTTCGTGGCGTTGAACTGCCCCTGGTGCCACCGCGTGACCCTCGCCCGCAACGTGCTGGGGCTGCAGGACAGCATCACCATGGACGTGGCCTTTCCCAACCGCACGGGCGAGGATGACCCGGAGGGGCCCGGCTGGTGGGAATTCGCCCCGGAGCGCATCGCGACATTGACCGGCGCGCCGCTGCCCGAATGCACGCCAGAGACCGGGACAGGCCGGGGAGTGCGGCTGGTGCGGGATATCTATTGCCGCGAGGCCTTCCCGTTTTAGGTCGTGACGCCAAGCAAAGTCTGTTGCCGGGTCACATCATGGCCTTGAGGAACCTGCGTCACGGCCGCGTGAGATCTGTGCAGCATATAACCACGCAACGAATCCTTATGAATTTGTGGACTTGCAGCATTGCTCTCCGCGCCATTAAGGTCGG
This sequence comes from Natronohydrobacter sp., assembly GCA_007118445.1. Classification (GTDB taxonomy): domain Bacteria; phylum Pseudomonadota; class Alphaproteobacteria; order Rhodobacterales; family Rhodobacteraceae; genus Roseinatronobacter. The sequence goes on along the minus strand of SKRP01000325.1, from coordinate 7,531 downwards.
ACTACAAAGGTGAGTTCTTTCTCAATACGCGATTTTCAAGGTAAGGTTGTCTAGAGTAGCGCATGGAGTTTCATGGCGAAGCATGGGGGAAGTTGTCGCGAGAGAGCGAACCGCCGGGTTTCCATCACCTCGCCCATCACAGTGCCGATGTTGCTTTCGTCTTCCGCGCGCTACTGCTTGAAACACATTTCCGGCGCTGCGCAGAGGCTGCGCTAGGCAGCCCCTTGTCAGACACGCAGATCGACTGCCTCGCGGGGCTGGTCTTCTTGCATGACATCGGCAAGCTTGCCCCGGCTTTTCAGGCTAAGGGCTGGTCGGATCGGCATAAGTTGAAACCGCGCGGGCATCTGACCTGCGGTTGGCTTTGGCTTTCGTGCCAGACTATGGATCGCGTGCCGCTCGACGGTGCACTGGCGTTTATGCAGGGATGGCCGGAGCCTCGGGAATGGTTTCGCGTGATGTTCGCCCATCATGGAAAACCTCTGAAGGAGCCGTCGGATACAGAACTTAGGGACGCCTTCCGCACCGTGCCCGGCTATGACTGGCAGGCGCAGGAGGCGCTGATAGGGCAGGCGCTGCAGTCCTGGTTCCCGGCCATCCGGCACCATGCGCCACCGCCGCCCACGCCGCGCTTTGCCCATTTCATCTGCGGCCTCGTGGCGCTGGCGGACTGGGTCGGGTCCGACCGGCGCGGCTTCGGCTTCGTCGGAGCCTTCGACATGAAGTATAACGCGCTGGCACGCGAACGGGCCGAGAGATGGCTGCGCGAGATCGGGCTTGCCGCAGGCGGACACAAGCTGCGCGGCCCGGACATCTGGACGCTTCTCGCCCCCGAATACTCTGTGCCGCGACCCGCGCAAGCAGTGGTGGGCAGCCTTGACCCGGGGGAGCGGCTTGTGATCCTAGAGGCCGAGACGGGCGCCGGGAAGACCGAGGCCGCGTTGTGGCGCTACGCGGCCTTGCAGGAGGTGGGTGCGGTAGACGCGCTCTATTTCGCGGTCCCCACCCGCGCCGCAGCGCGCCAGTTGCACGCGCGGGTAACGCGGGCAGCGCAGCGCCTGTTCAATCCCGCTCCCGAGCCGGTTCTGGCGATCCCCGGCCAGCGCGTGGCAGGCGAGGCGACCGGCACCTCGTTGCCTGATTTCGAAACCCGCTGGGATGATGACGAGCCGCGCCCGACCCGTTGGGCGGCCGAACACGCTACACGCTATCTGGCGGCCCGCATGGCGGTCGGCACGGTGGATCAGGTGATGATGGCGGGGCTTTCGGTGAAGCACGCGCATCTGCGCGGTTCGGCCCTGTCACGGGCGCTCCTTGTCATCGACGAGGTTCATGCCTCGGATGCCTACATGACCAGGGTTCAGTGCAGCCTTGCCCGCGCGCATCTGGACCTGGGCGGCCATGTAATGCTGATGTCGGCGACGCTGGGCGCGGCCGCGCGTTCCAGGTGGCGAGGCGAGGATTTGCCTTCGCTGAAGGCGGCCACGGCGCAGCCCTATCCGGCCGTTTGGACGGCAACCGACTGCCTGCCAGTGGACGAGGCCGGCCCCGGCAAGGCGATCGCCATTGCTGCGCAACCCGGCTGGAGCGGCCCGGATGCCGCCTTGGCGGCGCTGGCGGCGGCGCGGGCCAGGGCGCGGGTGTTGGTGATTCGCAACACGGTCGACCGCGCGAGAGAGACATGGGCAGTCGTGGCCGAGCAGGCGCCCGAGTTGCTGTTGTCGGTCAACGGCGTGCCGACACTGCACCACAGTCGGTTTGCCGCCGAGGACCGTGCGCTGCTCGACTGCGCCGTTGAGGCTGCCCTTGGCCGCAAAGGCCGGGGCGGGGGCTGCATTGTCATCGGAACGCAGACGCTGGAACAGTCGCTCGACATCGACGCAGACTACCTGATCACTGATCTGTGTCCGATGGATGTGCTGTTGCAGCGGATAGGGCGGCTGCACCGCCATGCCCGCCCGCGCCCTTCGGACTTCGAGACTGCCAGGGCACTGGTGCTGACACCGCCGGAAGGGCTGGAGCCTTTGATGCACGAACAGGAAAACGGGCTGGGCGCCTTGAAGTGGAGCGACGCGCTGTCAGGCGTCTATGTCGACGTGCCGGGGCTGGCCGCAACGCTGGAGCAGATCGAGACGCAGCCGCTCTGGCGTATTCCGGCGATGAATCGTGCACTGGTCGAGGCTGCGACCCATCCGGAGGCGCTGGACCAACTGGCGGCGGCGCGGGGCTGGGAGGATTTCCGGCAGCGCGTCACCGGCAAGGCACTGGCCGAGATGAACGCAGCCGGGCTGGTCCTGCTGGATCGCGACGCCGATCTGCCAGAACAGTTCCCCGATGATGAGTTGATCCGCACTCGCCTCGGTGATGCCGGGGTCCGGCTTCGTCTGCCGGACGGGTTGATCGGCCCCTTCGGCGCGCCGATCCGCACCCTGACACTGCCGCCGCACTGGTCGCACGGGTTGACGGGGGATGAGTCGATGGAGAACATCGTCGCCGATAAGGGATTGATTTCTTTTGAGATATCAACGGTTCAATACGAGTATCGCGCGAGTGGCTTGGCGAGGGGTTGACAAAAACGCTGCGAGCGCCCAAAATTTCTAACTACTTATCCGAAGGCCCACTGTTTTTCTTAAATATTTATTCGAGAGCACGAGGGATCCATGCGCTGGAGTCTAAAGATCGAAGTTGGTGCCGAGTTCGTCCGGCAGACGATCTCTCGCAGGGTTCGCGCAATCCTAGCATCCGGCTGGAGTATCGAAAACTCCCGCAACAGCGGGAATAGGCCCTACTTGTCCGAATCAAGGGACCAGGTGCCCAACGATTCCCCAAACCGCTTGGGGGCTCCATAATGAAGAACAACCTGCTTACCGAACCGCTGATCCGGTCCGATGCGGGCTGGCACAGCCTGCCGACGCTGTTGGCGGCGATGGCGCGGGGCGAAGTGGCTGCTTTTCCCGCCCTGCGCCCGCATCAGCGCCCGGCCTGGCATATGTTCCTGGTCCAGCTTGCCACGCTGGCGCTGGATGCAATGGTCACGCGCGATCTGCCCGAGGATGAAGCGGTCTGGGCCTCCGCCCTGCGCGCGCTCACCCCGGATCATCCCGATGACGCGCCCTGGCATCTGGTGGTGCCCGGCCGCAGCAAGCCCGCCTTCCTGCAACCGCCCGCGCCCGATGGCCTCAACTGGTCCGACGTGGCCACGCCTGACGCGCTGGACATGGTCATCACCTCGCGCAATCACGACCTCAAGGCCCGCATCGCCCGGCAGGCCGCGCCGCAGGATTGGGTCTTCGCGCTGGTCAGCCTGCAGACCATGGAGGGTTACGGCGGGGCAGGCAATCACGGCATCGCGCGGATGAATGGCGGCTCGTCCTCGCGCCCGATGCTCACGCTGGCCCCGCTCGACGATGCGGCGGCCCCGATCAACCCGTCACGCTGGTGGGGGCGCGATGTGCGGCGCCTGCTGGACCGGCGCAGCGGTCTGAGCGGCATCGCGCTGGTCTGGCCGGAACCTTGGCCAGAGGGGCGATCGCTATCGCTCGACCGGCTGGATCCACTGTTCATTGAGGTCTGCCGCCGCGTTCGGCTGGTGGCGCATGGTAACGCGTTGGTGGCCCTGCGAAGCACCTCCAAGGCAGCGCGGATCGCAGCAAAAGAGGCGCGAGGCTTGATCAGTGGCGAGATTGAGCCCTGGGCACCCGTTATGGTGGAAGGCAGCTCGGCAAAGACCCTGACGCTGGGTGAGCAGGATTTCACCTATGCCATGCTGTTCAAGTTGCTCTACGGCGACTGGACGCGTCCCTATCTGGCCGAACCCGGCCCGGACGAAACTTTCCAGCCCATGGCGTTTGTTGCCGAGGCTTTCTCGCGCGGCAATTCCAAGACTGATGGGTTTCGCTCGCGCGTCGTGCCGGTTCCCAAAAGGGTGTTGAAGCAGTTCTTCGGGCCGAAGGCTGAGGAGCTGGGCGAAACCATGCTGGAGGATGTGAAGGCTGTCACCGACACGCTACGCGGCGCACTGGCGCTGGTTGCCGCGCAGGGAGAATACGAAAAGCGCGGCAAAGAAGACTATGCGCGGGCCGCACCGGCACGTGATGCGTTTCAACGATTTGTCGACCAACGCTTCTTCCCCGCGCTCTGGGAGCAACTGCAGGCCGAGGGGCGGGTTGCGCGAACCGAAGCGCGCCGGACTTTCATCAACGAATTGTGCGAGGCGGCCGAGACAGAATTCGAGCGTGCGCTGCCAGCAATCCCCTGCGCTCGTCTGATGCGTCCGCGTGCCGAGTTGCGCGGCCGCCGGACGCTGCGCGCAGGTCTGCACAGGGCGATCGGAAAGGTCGGCGAGAAGGAGACGCAAGATGCCTGAAGGCAAGGTAGCAGAACGCGCGCACGCCATCGCCAAGGCCATCGCAGCGGCCGGTCCCGGCGAGCGGGCTGATGCGCGGCGGATGGATGCGGGCGGCAGCCCGCTGTTTTGGCGCCTCCACGCAAGGCTTGGCATGATGCCGCATGACGAGGACAGATGGCTGCGCATCACTCGGATGCTGGCGCTGCTGACCCCCTCTGCGGCGCGCGACGCCCGTGACTGGATCCATGAACCGGGCCGCAGGCTGGGCGCGGTGCTGGCTGATGGCGGAGATTCTAGGACTCGGCTGGAAAAACCGGTGGCCTCTGAACAGCGTCTTGCGCGGCTGCTGGCGGCGCGCGGCAAGGCACGGCTGGATGCGCTGGAGCGGACGATTCGCATGATCGCCCGTGCTCGGCCGAAGCTGGATGTGGCCGATCTGGCCTGGGTGGTGCTGCGCGAGGACAGTGGCAATCTGGCGCGCGACTATTACAGTCGGCTCGACCGGCAGGAGCATAAAGACGAAAAGGAACACTCCCATGGCTGAGCCCCGTTTTCTGCAGATCCATTTCCTTGCGCCCTACACCGCTGCGTTGCTGAATCGCGACGATGCCGGGCTGGCCAAGCGGTTGCCCTATGGTAATGTGCTGCGCACTCGCGTCAGCTCGCAATGCCTTAAGCGGCATTGGCGGCTCGCGGATGATCCGCACGCGCTGCATACAATCAGCGGGGCCGATCTGGCCTACCGCTCGCGCGAAACGGTGGACCGCAAGGTATTCGGCGATTGGGCGACCGCTGCCGATGAAAAGGTGGTTGAGGCGATAAAGGAAGCGATGCTCAAGGTCGTATATGGCGATAAAGGCACGGATATCCGCTCGCGCCAGACCTTGCTTCTGGGTGAAGTGGAAATCACCTACCTGCGCGATGAGGCTAAGCGGCTGGTCGGGGAAGCCGCCGGAGATGCGAAGACAGCAAAGGAGCTGATCTCTGACTGGCAGAAGACCCACAAGAGCAATCTCAAAGCTCTGAGCGAGGGTGCGAAGCTCCCAGCGGGCCTGACCGGCGCGCTGTTCGGGCGGATGATCACCTCGGACCCGAAGGCCAATATCGACGCGCCAGTGCATGTCGCGCATGCCTTCACCGTCCATGCAGAGGAAGCCGAGAGCGACTATTTCATCGCCGCCGACGATCTGGCCCGCGAGGAGGACACTGGCGCCGACACCATCCAGGAAACCGAGCTCACTTCTGGCCTGTTCTACGGCTATGTCGTGGTCGATCTGCCCGGCCTCCTGCGCAATCTTGCAGGGGATGCCGAACTGGCTGGGGCGGTGCTGCACAACTTGGTCCATCTGATTGCTGAAGTCTCACCGGGCGCTAAGCTGGGCTCGACCGCGCCTTACAGCCGCGCCGCGCTGATGCTGCTGGAAGCTGGTGACCGCCAACCGCGCTCGCTGGCCGAGGCGTTCCGTATCCCCTGCGCGCCAGAAACCGGGCAGGCCGTGGCGGCACTGGCAGACTATCTGGACCGGCTCGATACCGCGTATGCCACAGGGGAGGACCGGCGGGTCATGTCGCTGGCCAATACGCCGGTGCCTGGTGCCGAGCCCGGCACGCTGGCCGATCTAGCCGGATTCGCGCGGGGCCTGCCGGGCAGTCTGACGGCAAGCACGGCATGACCCATCGCTGGCTCCACCTGCGCCTTGCCGGGCCGCTGCTGGCATTCGGCGGCTTGGCCATCGACCATGTCGGGCCGACGCGCGATTTCCCCTCGGCCTCTATGCTGACCGGGCTTCTGGCTAATGCACTGGGCTGGCGGCGCGAGGATTCCGAGCAGCATCAGGCGCTGCAGGACCGGCTGGTTTTCGGTGCGCTGACAGCTCAGCAAGGGCAGCTGTTGACCGACATCCAGAACGCCAAGTTGGAAAAGAACGACCGCGGCTGGACCACTTGGGGTGAGCCCGAAGGCCGAGCGGGAGCGACCTATGACAGTCCGCACCGCCGCCGCCGCGACTATATCGCGGATCACGACTGCCGGGTGGCGCTGCGCCTTCGCCCCGTTGGCGGGCCCACGCTCGACGATCTGGCGGCAGCGCTCGACCGGCCAGCGCGACCTCTGTTCATCGGGCGGAAACCCTGCCTGCCCGCCATTCCGATCCTCGCTGGTTGGCTGGAGGGCGAAACCGCGCGCGCCGCTCTCGCCTCACTCGGCATCAGTGGCCCGGCCCTTTGGCCCGCCGATGATGGGGACGCCGATCATGCGCCTGCACATCGGCAGGAACTAGCTGATCTGCGCAACTGGCGCAGTGGCCTGCATGGCGGGACCCGCATCGTCGTGAAGGGCGAATTACCATGAACCTGCATCTGGTGGAAATCCCTTTGGCGATCAAGCACCTTCACCAATGGGCGGCCACGCGCGATTTTTCCGGGCAAGGACCGTTTGACGAAGGATTGGCGCTGCACCATCTTTTGACCGAGACCTTCGGTCCAGGCATACTGCAACCCTTCCGCCTGATGGTCGCGCCCCGCGCCCGGCAGGGAACGCTTTATGGCTACGCGGTGCAGGATGCGGAGATGCTACGCGTTCAGGCCCGCGCGGCTATCACCCCTGCAGCGCAGCACGTGCTCGTGCTCGATCACCTGCGCTCTTGCCCGCGCCCGACTGATACTTGGCGCAAAGGGCTGCGCCTCGGGTTCGATCTACGGACTCGCCCGGTTGTGCGCCTGCTGCGCGCCATCGAGAGTGCGGGCGGCAATTTTCGCAAGGGTGCTGAGGTGGATGCCTTCCTGCCGCAGGCGCTGGGTGAAGGCGAGACCCGCAAGCGCGAGATGGTCTATCTTGACTGGCTGGACGCCCGTCTCGGCGCCGCTGCCAACGTGGAACATGCCACTACGCGCCTTGCCGCCTTTCGCCGCAGCCGTGTTCTGCGCGGAGGGCGGGCGATCGAGGGTCCCGATGCCACGATCCACGGCACCTTGGCGGTGAAGGACCCGGCTGCGTTTGCGCAACTGCTCGCCCGTGGCGTCGGTCGCCATCGTGCCTATGGCTACGGTATGCTGTTGTTGCGCCCGCCGCAGCGGCGCGGGTGAGGCGGCGATGCTCAAGGGGCGGCTCGGTCTGGACAGCGCCAAGGTGCCCCATGCCGATCGCGCCGGCTGCCTGTATCTGGCACGCGGTGCCCTGACCGC
>SKRP01000194.1 GCA_007118445.1 Natronohydrobacter sp. | reverse complement strand
CCTTCATGTCATCAACCGCCGCATCCACAAGAGCTCCATTTTCACAAAAGAGCTCTTCACGAGAAAACACTCGGCCACATTCTGCGCAGCGCACTGGGCCGTTTTCATCGTCAAATGAAAAATCCCTACTCCCACAAGTTGAGCACATCATCGAAACAGATTGCGAGTAGTCCTTTTCCATATAGTGACATTATCATCTGTTATGCGACCTTGGAACAGGTTTTGTGCAATGACCGCTCCGTCCCGCTTTGCCGACACTCACAGACAAGCCTCCCGTGCGCCGCCGAGGCGCGTTCCCGCGCCTCAGTGCGGACCATGCCCGCTGATCAGATGCAGCGCCGCTGCGCCTGCACGCAGCGCCAACCCGCGCAAGGCACGCAACTGCGCCGAGCTGGCAGGCGTGAGCGGCAGCGGCATATCCGCAAGCGCGATTCGCCCAAGGCATAGCTCTGCCAGCAGGCGCCCGAACACCGTACCCGGTGCGATCCCGCGCCCGTTATAGCCCGACACCGACCACAGGCCCGGCGCTGGCTGGTGCAACCGGGGCAGGGCATCCGGGGTCATGCCGATCTGCCCCCACCAGCCCATGCGCAAGGGCGTGCCGCGCAATTCGGGGTAGAGCCGTGCCATCTGGCGCGCGGCCCATGCGCGATGCACGGCCCCGTCCAGCGCGCCAAGCTGGCCGACCGAGCCGATGATGAGCCGCCCCGCTGCATCCAGCCGGAACGAGGTCAGCACCTTGCGCGTGTCCCATGCGCCCTCGCCACCGCGTAGGATCAGCGCGTGCAATTCCGGGGGCAGCGGGTCCGTGGCGAAATTGAAATAGGGCAGGATGACCTGTTCACCGGCGCAATCGGGGCGGGGGGCGTTGCTGCAGGTATCTGTGGCGAGAATGACCTGCTGCGCCTGCAGCTGCCCTGTGGGGGTGGTCAGGGTCCAGCCGTCGGCGGCCTGTGCCAGACCTGTCACCGGGCTGTTCCCGCAAATCCGCGCGCCGCGTGCCAGCGCAGCCCGCGCAAGCCCGCGCGCATAGGCCAGCGGCTGGATCGTGCCTGCGCGCGGGTCATACAGCGCGGCATGAAAGGCGCGGCTGCCTGTGCGCGCTTGGGTCTCTGTCGCATCGAGCAGGCTGACATCCGCGCCGAAAGCCTGCCATTGTTCTGCGCGCATTCGTAAAGCCGCAACCCCGGCTGTATCCGGGGCGCAATGCAGGGTGCCTTTGGGGCTGGCTTCGCAGGCAATCGCTTCATCACCGACGATCTGCCAGACCTCTGCCGGGGCGCGGGCCAGACAGTCGAGCAGGCGCGGGCCATGCTCGCGCCCGGCCCGCGCGATGACCGCTTGCGGCATCAGCCACAGCCCGGCATTGACCAGCCCGACATTGCGCCCTGCTGCGCCCGCACCGGGCTGGGTGGCTTCCAGAACCACCACATCTGCGCCCGCGTGCGCCAGATGCAAAGCCGCCGACAGCCCGGTATAGCCCGCGCCGATCACCGCGATATCGGCACGCGCCTGCCCCGACAGGGGCAGGCATTCCGGGGCAGGGGGCGCGGTTTCGCCCCACAGCCCCGGCCCGTCAGATGTCAAAGCGCACCCCTTGCGCGAGCGGCAGGGCGTCCGAGTAATTGATCGTGTTGGTCGCGCGGCGCATATAGGCTTTCCACGCATCCGACCCGCTTTCGCGCCCGCCGCCGGTTTCCTTTTCGCCGCCGAAAGCGCCACCAATCTCGGCCCCTGATGGCCCGATATTCACATTCGCGATCCCGCAATCGGAGCCTGCTGCCGACAGGAAGCTCTCGGCCTCGCGCAGATCGCGGGTGAAGATGCACGAGGACAGGCCCTGCGGCACGCCGTTCTGCAGCGCGATGGCCTGATCTAGACTGTCATATCCCAAGACATAGAGGATCGGCGCAAACGTCTCGGTCCGCACAATTTCGCTCTGCGCGGGCATCTCGACAATCGCGGGGCGCGCATAGGCCCCGCCTGCGACGCCCGCGACGACCTCGCCGCCATGAACCGTGCCGCCCTCGGCGCGTGCCTGTTCCAGTGCAGCCTGCATCCGCTCCAGCGCGGGTTTGTCCACCAGCGGGCCGACCAGAGTGCCGCTCTCGCGCGGATCGCCAATCGGCAGGCTGGCATAGGCGGCGGCCAGTTTCTTGACCAGCCCTTCGCGCAGGCTTTCATGCACGATCAGACGCCGCAGCGAGGTGCAGCGCTGCCCGGCTGTCCCCACAGCCGAGAACACAATCGCGCGCACGGCCATGTCCAGATCAGCCGAAGGGCCCACGATCATCGCGTTATTGCCGCCCAGTTCCAGGATCGAGCGCCCGAAGCGTTCGGCCACTTTCGGACCCACGATCCGCCCCATCCGCGTTGATCCGGTGGCCGAGACCAGCGGCACGCGCGGGCTGGTCACAAGCGCCTCGCCCAGATCGGCCCCGCCGATGACCAGTTGCACCAGCCCGTCCGGCGCATCGCCGAAGCGCTCCAGCGCCCGGCCCAGGATCGCCATGGTCGCCATCGCGGTCAGCGGGGATTTTTCCGACGGTTTCCAGATCACCGGATTGCCGCAGACCAGCGCCAGCGCGGTGTTCCATGACCAGACCGCGACCGGGAAATTGAAGGCGGTGATGACAGCGGTCGGCCCCAGCGGGTGCCAGGTTTCCATCATCCGGTGGCCGGGGCGTTCGCTGGCAATGGTCAGCCCGTAAAGCTGGCGCGACAGGCCCACGGCGAAATCGCAGATATCGATCATCTCCTGCACTTCGCCCAGACCCTCGGATGTGATCTTGCCCGCCTCCAGCGTCACCACAGCGCCAAGTGCGTCCTTGGCCGCGCGCAATTCCTCGCCCAACAGCCGCACCAGCTCGCCGCGCCTTGGCGCAGGGATCGTGCGCCAGGCATGGAACGCGGCCTCGGCCCGGTCCAGCGCTGCGCCGATCTCGCTGACCGGGGTCTGGTGCAGACGGGCGATTTCGGTGCCGTCAATCGGACTGGTGACGGGCAGATCGCCGCCGGTCAGCTGGTCCGGGCTCAGCCCTGCCTGGGTCAGGGATGGGTCGATGCGCATGGGATCCTCCTGCTAATGGCCCGAAACGGGCGATCGTTCCTGCCAGCAGACAATCATGTTCTGCGCTGGTCGCCAAGCCGTCCGACCATGAAAAAGCCCGGCACGCTGCCGGGCTTTTCGCGGGTGGATCCGACAGGCGGGCCTAGTCGGCCAGCTGTTCGGACAATTCGTTGAACGCGGCGGTGAACCCCATCAGCGACATGCTGAGATCAACTGTCTGATCCGGGGCCGCGACCGGCACCAGCGACCAGGTTGCTTCGGCCCCCCGGCGGAAGGCGTTCACCTCTTCGCCTGTGAATCCGACCCGCGCGATGCAGCCGATCGCTGTGCAGAAAGTGAAGGGATAGCGTTTCGCCGCGCCGCCATCGACCTGCATGACCAGTTGCGCGGTCAGCAGCGTCTCGAGCGGGGTCAGGATCGTTGCCCCGGCAACGGCCTCGCCGCCTTCAGGCAGGGGAAAGATCGAGATCTCGGCAGTGGCGTTGCCTTCTCCATCGCGCAGAAGCTGATACATCTGGCAGGGATCGTCCTCATCGGGCACACGAACACAGACCAGTTCCCAGTCGCCATGCGTGTTACCGACATAGCTGTCCCCATCGCTTTCGGGCGAGATCACTTCGCCCGTGGACAAGAGCATCGCCGGAGACTCGGTTGCAGCGGGCGGGGTCGGGGCTGCCGGTTCATCCGCGCTCTGGGCCAGGCCCTGGGTTGCAATCAGCGCAATTGCAGCTGTGGTCATGGCCAGTTTTCGGGTGGGCAGAATGCAAAATGTCATATGAGATCCTTCACGTCCTCGTCCTGATCGCGGCTGTGGTAACATGGGTCCGGAGTGCTGTCAGTTGAAAAACACAGCACTCAACCGGCTTGTGATCAACGCCCTGTGCAAGCTTATTTGGCCGGTGCCATACTGCATGGCGCGACCTTGTGAATGCCGCCATGGCGATCATGGACGTCAATGGCAAATAAAACAAGGGCCCCGAAAAGCCCTTGTTTCGATTTTGTTTTTTTCGCTCCCTGTCGGACTGGCCGACGAATTGGGCAGACGGTAGGCGGATTTTGTGTAGCCGTCAACAAAAAAATTTGCTCGTGATTTTCTGAATCCGGGGGTCAGGATTTACCGAACTTCACAGGCCCGGCCATAGGCGTCCTGCTGGACCAGACCCGGCACTGCAGACCGAAAAAAGCTGCGCCCGCAGGCGCAGCCAGGTCGACAGGGAGGAAGTCGGGCCGCACAGAGCAAAATCGTCCGGCGCCCGATCCTCAGTCTGGTTTGAAATGATTAAGATTCGCTTTCCAACCCGATCCGCGATGACATAGGTTGTGATGCGATGCAGCGACCGATCAGGGGCAGGGCGACGGACATGATAGCAGAGCGGATTCTCGTGGGTGGCGGCGGGGACAGCGCGCGTGCGCCGCAGATCCTGCGTCTGGGGCATGGCAACCGACATGGGCTGATCGCGGGGGCGACCGGAACCGGCAAGACGATCACCATGCAGATTATGGCCGAAGAATTCTCGAATGCAGGCGTGCCGGTCTTTCTGACTGATATCAAGGGCGATTGCAGCGGCATGGCCCTGCCCGGAACCCCGCGCGACGGGCTGGAGCGGCGCGCGGAGAGTATCGGGCTGCAGGATTACGGCTATCGCGAATGCCCGGTGATCTTCTGGGATTTCTTCGGCGCGCATGGTCATCCGGTCCGCGCGACGATTGCCGAGGTCGGCCCGCTCTTGCTGTCGCGGATGCTGGATCTGACCGAGGCGCAGGAAGGCGTGATCAATGTGGCCTTCCGCATCTCGGATGACGAGGGGCTGCCGATCCTTGATCTGAAGGATCTGCGCGCCATGCTGGGCTTTCTGGGCGAGAACCAGCGCGAGATCTCCCGGACCTATGGCAATGTGACGACCGCAAGCATCGGCGCGATCCAGCGCAAGCTTCTGGTGCTGGAAAATCAGGGGGCGGCGCATTTTTTCAGTGAACCCGCGCTGGAACTTGCCGATCTGATGCGCGTCACCCCGGACGGGCGGGGCTTCGTGTCGATCCTGCACGCCGAGCGGCTGATGCGCACGCCGCAGCTTTATGCGACCTTTCTGCTGTGGCTTTTGTCGCAACTCTTTGAAGAGCTTCCCGAGGTCGGCAACCCCGACAAACCTGTGCTGGTGTTCTTCTTTGATGAGGCGCATCTGCTGTTCAACGGTGCCCCGCGCGCATTGGTCGAGAAGGTCGAGCGCGTGGCGCGGCTGATCCGCTCGAAAGGGGTGGGGGTCTATTTCATCACGCAGAACCCCGATGACGTGCCCGACACGGTGCTGGGGCAGCTGGGCAACCGGGTGCAGCACGCGCTGCGCGCCTTCACTGCGCGCGATCAGCAGGCTTTGCGCCGGGCCGCGCAGACCTATCGGCCCAATCCGCGCTTCGATATTGCCGAGGCGATCCGCGATGTGGGTGTGGGTGAGGCCGTGACCTCGTTTCTGGAAGATCGCGGCAATCCCGGCATGGCCGAGCGCACCTTGATCCGACCGCCCGCGTCCTTGATCGGCCCGATCGAGGAAGGGCAGCGCCAGATGCTGATGCTGCGCTCGCCGGTTGCGGGCAAATATGAGCGGGTGGTGGACAGCGATTCCGCGCATGAGATGCTGGCGCGACGGGCCGAGGCGGCGGCGCGCGAGGCCGAGGCGGCGTTGCAGGCAGTCGAGCGGGAAAAAGAACGCGAGTTCAACAATGCCCGGCGCTATGAACCTGCGGGGCGCAACGCACCGCGTTCGGGCACAGGCCGCGCCCCTGCGGCGCGGCGCGGCGATACGGCTGTGGATGCCTTTGCCAAGTCAATGGCGCGTCAGCTTGGCTCGCGGTCGGGGCAGGCGCTGATGCGCGGGGTTCTGGGGGGGTTGCTGCGCGGGCGGTGACAGGTCGTCTTGGGCAAAAGCGCGCGCAGGCGTGCGGGGTGGGTGAGTGGGCACCGCCTGCGCGCGCTTTTGGGGCTGGCCCCTTTCGCCCGCGCGCAAGCTGCGCTAAAGGCTTGCGCCTGAACTCACGGAGTCTGCACGCATGAAATTCCTCGATCTGGCCAAGGTCCATATCCGCTCGGGCGGGGGCGGGTCCGGCTGCGTGTCGTTCCGGCGCGAGAAATTCATCGAATATGGCGGCCCGGATGGCGGTGACGGGGGCCGGGGCGGCGATGTCTGGGCCGAGGTCGTGGATGGGCTGAACACGCTGATCGATTTCCGCTACCAGCAACATTTCTTCGCCAATTCCGGCCAGCCCGGCATGGGCAAGGGGCGCACGGGCAAGGACGGGGCGTCGGTCACGCTGCGGGTGCCGGTGGGGACCGAGATTCTGGACGAGGATCAGGAAACCGTCATCGCCGATCTGACCGAGGTGGGCCAGAAAGTGTTGCTGGCCAAGGGCGGCAATGGCGGCTGGGGCAATCTGCAGTTCAAATCGGCGACAAATCAGGCCCCGCGCCGCGCCAATTCCGGGCAGGAGGGCGTCGAGCGCACGATCTGGCTGCGGCTGAAACTGATCGCGGATGCCGGGCTTGCGGGGCTGCCCAATGCGGGCAAATCGACCTTTCTGGCCGCGACCTCGAATGCACGGCCCAAGATCGCGGATTACCCGTTCACCACGCTGCATCCCAATCTTGGGGTGGTCGGCATTGACGGGCGCGAATTCGTCATGGCGGATATTCCGGGCCTGATCGAAGGGGCAAGCGAAGGCCGGGGCCTGGGCGATCAGTTCCTTGGCCATGTCGAGCGCTGCGCGGTGCTGTTGCAGCTGGTCGATGGCACATCCGAGGATGTGGCCGAGGACTGGCGCATCATTGATCATGAACTCGACGCCTATTCGCATGATGTGGCGATGAAGCCGCGCATCATTGCGCTGAACAAGATCGACGCGCTGGATGACGAAGAACGCGCCGAGAAGAAAGCGGCGCTGGAAGCTGTCTGCGGGCGGCCAGTGCATCTGATTTCGGCGGTTTCGGGCGAAGGAATGCAGACAGTTCTGCGCGCGCTCATGGCCCGGATCGACAAGGCAAAGCCCAAGGATGAGGATGACGGGCCATGGCAACCCTGAATGCGAGCGCAGCCCTTGCGGGCGCGCGGCGGGTGGTGGTCAAGATCGGCTCGGCGCTTCTGGTCGAGCAGGGCGCGCTGCGCGCCGACTGGTTGCAGGCGCTGGCCGCAGATGTTGCCGAATTGCGGGCAGGGGGCGCGGATGTGGTGCTGGTCTCTTCCGGCTCCATCGCTCTGGGCCGTGGCGCTTTGAGACTGCCCGCAGGCCCGCTGGCATTGGAGCAAAGTCAGGCCGCTGCCTCGGTCGGCCAGATCAGACTCGCGCGCGCCTATGAGGAAGGGCTCGCCCCGCATGGGATCACGACCGGACAGGTCTTGCTGACCCTTGAGGACACGCATGACCGCCGCCGCTACCTGAACAGCCGCGCGACGCTCTCGACGCTGCTGGGGTTGGGCGTGGTGCCGATTGTCAACGAAAACGACACAATCGCCACAGATGAAATCCGATATGGCGACAATGACCGGCTTGCCGCGCAAGTGGCTGTGACGATCGGGGCGGATCTGCTGGTGCTTCTGTCTGATGTGGACGGGCTTTATACCGGCAATCCGCAGACCGACCCGGAGGCGCGGCATTTCGAACTGGTGGAAACCATCACGCCCGAGATCGAGGCGATGGCGGGTGAGCCGACCTCGGCCCTGTCCAGAGGCGGCATGAAAACCAAGGTCATGGCCGCAAAAACGGCAGTCTCGGCGGGTTGCGCGATGATCATCACCGCTGGGGCCGCGCTGCATCCGTTGCGGGACTTGCGCGCAGGCGCACGCGCGTCGCTGTTTCTGGCGCAGGGCGATCCGCGTTCGGCGCGAAAGCGCTGGATTGCGGCGATGAAGCCCAAAGGCGCTGTGCATGTCGATGCCGGGGCCGTGCAGGCGCTGGGGCAGGGGAAATCCCTGTT
>SKRP01000039.1 GCA_007118445.1 Natronohydrobacter sp. | reverse complement strand
TTCGACCCGCGCAGCACGGCATCGGGGTTCACGACATTGACGCGGATGCCGGCCTCGGCCCCCTCCAGTGCCAGGCAGCGCGCCAGATGGATTTCAGCCGCCTTGGCCGTGCAATAGGCCGCCGCGTTCGGCGAGGCTGCAAGGCCGTTTTTCGAGGCCACGAAAACGATTGACCCGCCAAGGGCTTGCGCCCGCATCAGCCTGAAGGCCTCTCGGCTGACAAGAAAATACCCTGTCGACAGGATATCCATGTTCCTGTTCCACAGTGCCAGCGTCGTTTCTTCCACAGGCGCTGACGACGCGATCCCGGCATTTGACACCAGTATGTCGATCCCTCCGAATTCCACCGCAGCCTCGGCGAAAGCGTTGGCGACCGTGTCTTCCTCGGTCACATCCATAACCATCGCGCGCACCACGTCCGCACCAAAGCGCTGGACGAGTCTGGCCTGGGTCAGTTCCAGATTCTCGGCGTTGATATCGGTCAGAATGACGCAGGCACCTTCCGACAGGTATCGCTCTGCGGTCGCGGCCCCGATACCGCCTGCGCCTCCGGTCACAAGCGCCACGCGACCGGCAAGCGATTTCGGCCTGGGCATACGTTGCAGCTTGGCTTCTTCCAGCTGCCAGTATTCGATGTCGAAGGCTTCCTGTTCCGGCAGGCCCTGATACGCGCAGACAGCCGTGGCCCCGCGCATCACATTGATGGCGTTGACGTAGAATTCGCCGGAAATCCGCGCTGTGGCCTTGTCCTTGGCGAAGGTGATCATGCCCATACCGGGCACCAGATAGACAACTGCATTCGGGTCGCGCCGCGCGGGGCTGTCGGCATGTTTGCAGCGCCCGTAATAGGCCGCATAGGCTTCCCGATAGGCCGCTATCTGGCCGGGCAGCCCGTCCAGAACTTCGTCCAGATTGCCTTTTGCCGGGTCGAAATTCACCACCAGAGGGCGGATCTTGGTGCGCAGGAAATGGTCGGGGCAGGACGTACCAAGAGCGGCAAGCGGTTCCATGTCATGCGCATTCACGAATTCCAGCACTGCGGGGGCGTCGTTGAAATGGCCCACCATATGCTGGTTGCCGCTGATCAGGCCACGGATCGCGGGCATCAGGCGGGCGGCGACCGTCCGACGTTCCGATGCATCCAGTGCCTTGTGCTTTGCTCCGCCGAAGGCTGGCGCATCCTCCATGCGCTGCTGCAGCCATTCTGTCGCGCGATTGATCACATCGATTGTGGTGTCATAGCAGGCTTTCGCCGTATCGGCCCAAGTGAACAGCCCGTGGCTTTCCAGAACGACACCATCGGCCTCCGGGTTCTCGAGACAGAATTCTTCCAGCCACAGCCCCAACTCGAAGCCCGGACGTTTCCAGGGCAGCCACCCGATACGCTTGCCAAAGATCGTTTCCGTCAGCTCTTTCGAATTCTTCGAGGCCGCGATCGCGATGATCGCGTCTGCATGGACATGATCGACATGCTTGCGCGGCACATACGCATGAAGCGGTGTGTCAATCGAGGCCGCGCGCGGATTCAGCCCGAAGGTGCAATGCGGCAGGTAGCCGACCATCTCATCTTCGAACGCGACCCCGCGATAGAGCGATTTCAGCGCCCTGAGCTTGTCCATGTAGAGCGTTGCAAACCCGTCCATCTTCATGGACCCGATATCACCGCCAGAGCCCTTGACCCATAGCACCTCGACCTGCGCGCCAGTCAGCGGATCGGTTTGCATCACCTTGGCCGATGTATTGCCGCCGCCGTAATTCGTAACCCGCTTGTCTGACCCCAGGATGTTCGAGCGATAGAGTAGCAGCTCTGATTCGCTCATTCCTGCCGCAACCGTGTCGTCCCAGCGATTGTCGAGCAAAGGGTTCGCCGCTGTTTTCAACATGATGCGCTCCTGTCTGGTCAGATCGATCTGCAATACCGTTACGCGTTACGCTGTGACAAATGCGGCGTATTGTCAATCTTTAGCAATCACAACCAATCATGCTGCAATGCAGAATGATCCTTTGTGATTGTTTTTGATTGACTGCCCCCAAATTTCCCGGCAGCCTCGGATCACGGGAGAAGATCATGCACGAGTCGGAACGCCACAGGGTCATTCTTTCCTCTGTCCAGGACCGGGCAGTGGTGACTGTGACTGACCTGTGCAATCTGACAGGCGCATCCGAGGCCACCATTCGCCGCGACATCTCGGCCTTGCACATGCAGCACAAGGTGCGGCGCGTGCGCGGCGGGGTCGAGGCGCTGAACCCGCCTCAGTTCGTCGGGCTTGCAGGGCGCACTTTCGCAGTGAACCAGACGATGCGGATACGCGAAAAGCAGGCGATTGCCCGCGCCGCTGTCGATCTGTGCGAGGATGGCGAGCCGATCATCATCAATGGTGGCACGACCACGTTTCAGATGGTGCATCCGCTGGCCAACCGGCGCTGTCAGGTGTTCACCAACTCTTTTCCGATTGCCGAACATCTTCTGAAGCACTCGAAAAACACTGTCATGGTGTCGGGTGGCGCGATCTACCGCGAACAGAACATCATCCTGTCACCGTTCGAGAACGACGTGACGCGCAATTTCTATGCGCGGCGCATGTTCATGGGCGCGCAGGGCGTGGGGCCGCCGGGCGTGATGGAAGCTGACCCGCTGCTGATCCGGGCCGAGGAAAAACTGATGGGGCAGGCGGATGAGCTGGTTGTGTTGGTCGACAGCTCGAAATTCAGCCAGCGGTCCAGTCTTGTGCTGTGCGGGTTGGAGCGCATCAGCATATTGATCACGGATGAGGGGATTACGGACAAGGCCGCCACCATGCTGGACGCTGCGGACGTGAAACTGATCGTCGCCCAGTCGGGGGGCGCTCAAGAAGAGGAAGAGGTCGCCTCGTAATCGGCCTTGCAAACTGTTTCCTTGGGAGGAAGTAACATGAAACGTCGGAGCTTTTCGTCACTCGCAGCCGGTATTGGTCTTGCCGCCAGCCTGATGGGCACCAGCGCCATGGCGCAGGACAACATGCGTATCGCCCTTTTGGTCAAGGCGCTGGGGATAGGCTTCTTCGAGGCTGCAGCCGAAGGTGCCGAGGAAGCTGCGGCCGAACTTGGCAATGTCGAGATCATCTATACGGGTCCGACCACGACCACCGCCGAAGGCCAGATCGAGGTCATCAACTCGCTGATCGCGCAGGGCGTCGATGCGATTGCCATTTCGGCCAATGATCCTGATGCTGTCGTCCCCGCGCTGCAACGCGCGATGCAGCGCGGCATTACCGTCATTTCCTGGGATTCCGGTGTCGCCGAAGAAGGGCGGATGATGAATCTCAACCCCTCTTCGACCGAGTTGATCGGCAACACGATCATCCGGCTCGCAGATGATCACATGCCTGATGGCGGGCAGGTGGCGATCCTGTCGGCCACGGCCACATCCACCAACCAGAACGCCTGGATTGCGGCTGCCGAAGCCGTGCTGCCGGATTTTCCGGGCATCGAGCTGGTCGCAACTGTCTATGGGGATGACCTGTCGGACAAGTCCTATCGCGAAGCGCAGGGTCTGATGGCGTCCTTCCCGGACCTGCAAGCGATCATCGCGCCGACAACGGTCGGGATTCTGGCCGCGTGTCAGGCCGTGTCGGATGCAGGCAAGATCGGTGAGATCAATGTCACCGGCCTCGGCCTGCCGTCCGAGATGGCAGGCTGCGTCGAATCCGGTGCAACCCAAAGCTTCGCGATCTGGAACCCGATCGATCTCGGATATACCGCCACGATGATCGCGCATGCGCTGGCTACCGGAGCGGCGACGGCAGAACCGGGGGCAGAGATCCCGACCGGGCGGATGGGGTCGGTCACGCTGGATGACACAAACTCGGCGGCCATGTCGGACCCGTTCACCTATGACGCGTCCAATATCGACCAGTTCAAGGATATTTTCTGATCCCTGGCACCGACCGGCGCAGCTTGCAGGCTGCGCCGGGGCACTGACGGCGTGGTAACTGATCCGATGCTGATGAAATCCGAAGCCCCCTCCGACAGCCTGCGCACCGAGGCTGCTTCGCCAGTCCTGTCACTGAAGGATGTGACCAAGACCTTTCCGGGCGTGACGGCCTTGTCAGAGGTGTCGCTGGCGTTGTTTGCGGGCAAGGTCACTGCCCTTGTGGGCGAGAACGGCGCGGGCAAATCCACAGTGGTCAAGATATTGACGGGGATTTACCAGCCCGACAGTGGCCTTATCGAGGTTGATGGCAACCCCGCCCGTTTTTCAACCGCGCAGGACGCAACAACAGCGGGCGTGACGGCCATCCATCAGGAAACTGTCCTCTTTGATGAATTATCGGTGGCAGAGAACATTTATCTCGGCCATGCGCCCCGCGGGCGGTTTGGCCTGATCGACACAAGGGCGATGGTGGATCAGGCGCGCAAGATCCTCGCAGGAATTGGGGCGCAGATAGATCCCAACGTCAAACTGAAGGATCTCGGCATCGCAAACAAGCATCTGGTGGCGATTGCGCGCGCGCTTTCAGTCGATGCGCGGGTTGTCATCATGGACGAGCCCACGGCCGCGTTAAGCCAGAAAGAAATCGAAGAGCTCTATGCGCTTGTCGAAGAACTGAAAGCACAGGGCAAGGCGATCCTGTTCATCAGCCACAAATTCGACGAGATTTTCCGCATTGCCGATAATTACACTGTGTTTCGCGACGGGGCGCTGGTCGGAAGCGGGTGCATTTCCGATGTGACCGAAGCGGCGCTGGTCAAGCTGATGGTGGGCCGCGATGTCAGCCAGATCTTTCCAGACCGCACCCGCAATGTCGGCGATGAAATTCTGGTCGTCGAGGGGTATGAGCACCCGACCGAATTTGCAGATATCAGCTTTTCTCTGCGCCAGGGCGAGATCCTTGGCTTTTATGGTCTGATCGGCGCGGGTCGGTCGGAATTCATGCAAGCGCTGTTCGGGATCACGCGGCCAAGCGCGGGCCGCGTGCGTATCGACGGTGAACCTGTTGTCATCCGCGCGCCCGCCGATGCTGTGGCCAAGGGGATCGTCTATGTCCCCGAGGATCGCGGCAAACAGGGTGCGATCACGGCGCTGCCGATATTTCAGAACGTGACCCTGCCGTCACTGCGGCGCACATCGAAGAATGGCTTCTTGCGGCTGGCCGAGGAATTCAGGCTCGCACGCGAATATACCAGCCGGTTGGATCTGCGCGCCGCCTCGCTTGATGCTGATGTCGGCAATCTGTCAGGCGGCAACCAGCAGAAGGTGGTTATCGCCAAATGGCTGGCCACCCGGCCCAAGATCATCATTCTGGACGAGCCGACCAAGGGCATCGATATCGGATCGAAAGCTGCAGTCCATGAATTCATGGCCGAACTGGCCGAACAGGGGCTGGCCGTGATCATGGTGAGTTCCGAAATCCCGGAAGTTCTGGGCATGTCGGACCGCGTGATCGTGATGCGCGAAGGGCGTGTCGCAGCGCAGTTACGCGGCGACGACTTGTCACCCGAAACGCTTGTCCGCCACGCCGCCGGAATCTGAAGGAGACGATTGTGTCAAAACAGGCCCTGTTGTCGCGTGAAATGCTGTTGACGGGCGCGATCATATTGCTGCTGGGTCTCATCGCATCGCGGTTTCCGGCCTTCATCGCGCCGTCAAACCTTGTGAATGTGTTCAATGACACGGCACCCCTGATCCTGCTGGCGATCGGGCAGATGATCGTTATCCTGACGCGCTGTATCGATCTGAGCGTTGCGGCCAATCTGGCCCTGACGGGAATGGTTGTTGCCATGATCAACGTGGCCATGCCGGGGCTGCCTGTGCCGGTCATCATTGTCTTTTCCATAACATTCGGCGCTTTGTTGGGCATGTTTAACGGGGTTTTGGTCTGGAAGCTGGCCATCCCGCCCATCGTCGTGACGCTGGGGACGATGACGATTTTTCGCGGGATCATTTTTCTTTTGTCAGAAGGCAGGTGGATCAACGCCCATCAGTTCAGCGATGCCTTCAAGGCCTTCCCGCGCACTGTGTTGCTGGGGCTGCCGGTGATGAGCTGGATCGCCCTTGGCGCGGTCATGCTGTTTGTGGTTGTGATGAACCGCACCAGCCTTGGCCGGGCGTGCTATGCGGCAGGTGGCAATCCGCATGCGGCAACCTATGCAGGCATCAATGTCGGCCGGACGCAGTTCTGGGCCTTTACCATCTGTGGCGCGCTGGCAGGTTTGGCGGGTTATCTCTGGGTCTCGCGCTTCGCGGTCGCTTTCGTGGATCTGGCCCGCGGGTTTGAATTGACAGTGGTTGCAGCTTGCGTGATCGGCGGTGTGGCGATCATGGGGGGCAGTGGCACGGTGCTGGGGGCCATGCTTGGCGCGCTGTTTCTGGGCATTATCGGCAACGCGCTGCCAGTGGTGAATATCTCGCCCTTCTGGCAACTGGCGATCTCGGGCAGTGCGATCATCATCGCGGTTGCGCTGAATGCCTCTGCCAATCGCAAGAAGGGCCGCATCATCCTGAAGCGCGCGGAGCAGGCAACATGAGTGATACCACCCGCTTTATCCCGGACCGCCTGCGCTCACCCATGGAACGGCGGATCAAGAGCTGGGAGACCCTGCTTCTGGCGATCGCCATCGCGATTTTCATCACCAACAGCTTCATGTCGCCGTTTTTCCTGAATGCATGGAACCTGAGCGACATGACCTTCAATTTCACCGAAAAGGCCATGATCGCCTTTGCCATGGCGTTGCTGATCATTTCGGGGGAAATAGACCTGTCGGTGGCCTCGATCATCGCGCTGGCCTCGACCGCGATGGGGGCGGCGGTGCAGATCGGGGTCGGCACACCGGGGCTGGTGCTGATCGGGCTGACAGTTGGGCTGCTTTGCGGGGCGTTCAACGGCTTTCTGGTCACGCGCATGGGGCTGCCGTCGATTGTCGTCACCATCGGCACGATGAGCCTGTTTCGCGGCATCAGCTACATCGTGCTTGGCGACCAGTCCTTTCGCGGCTATCCGCCGGATTTCGCCTTTTTCGGTCAGGGCTATGTGTTCTGGGTGATCTCGTTCGAACTGGCGCTTTTTGCCGTGCTGGCGCTGATCTACTATGTCGTCTTGCACCGCACCAATTTCGGGCGTGCGGTCTATGCGATCGGCAACAATCCGGTCGCGGCCGAATTCTCGGGCATCCGGGTTGCGCGCGTGAAATTCATCCTGTTCCTGCTGACCGGGCTCATGTCCGGGATCGCGGCCATCTGCCTGACCTCACGGCTGGCCTCGACCCGCCCGTCGATTGCCTTCGGCTGGGAGCTGGAGATCGTCACCATGGTTGTTCTGGGCGGGGTCAGCATCCTTGGCGGGTCCGGCTCGATCCCCGGTGTGGTGATTGCGGCCTTTGTCATGGGGCTGGTGACTTTCGGCCTGGGCCTGCTGAATGTGCCGGGCATCGTGATGTCAATCGTGATCGGCGCACTTCTGATCGGGGTGATTGCGCTTCCACGCCTGTGGGAAAGGTGGCGCCTGCAATCGAAGACGCGGTAAATGAGCAGAAGAATGGAAAAATACGCTTTCAGGATGCGCCTCAATCCAGGCGCGATGGACGACTACAAGAAACGCCATGACGCGATCTGGCCAGAGCTTGTCACGCTGCTGAAAGAGGCCGGGGTGTCCGATTACTCGATCCATCTGGACGAGGAAACGCATATCCTCTTCGGCGTTTTGTGGCGGACACAAGATCACAGGATGGATGATCTGCCGACCCATGCGATCATGCAGAAATGGTGGGCCCATATGGCTGATATCATGGAGACCCATGACAACAATGCGCCTGTCACTGTCCCATTGACACCTGTTTTCCATATGCCATGAGTGACAGGCATATCGCGGTCATCGACATTGGAAAGACGAATGCCAAGCTGGCACTTGTGCGCCTGTCAGATCTGTCCGAAATCGCTGTCATGACACGCCCGAACCGGGTTCTGCCCGGCCCGCCCTATCCGCATTTCGATGTCAGCGGTCATTGGGCTTTCCTGCTCGACGGTCTTGCGCAGTTTCACGCCGAACATGGCATTTCAGCGATCTCTGTTGCGACCCAT
>SKRP01000080.1 GCA_007118445.1 Natronohydrobacter sp. | reverse complement strand
TCAGAGCAAAACCCGACAAAAGCGCACAAGACTGCGCGTGATGCCGAGTACGAGGTGGTCGCAATAATTACCGCCCGGTTGCGCGAGGCGCATCTTGGAGGTGCGTTTTCCTTTCCGGCGCTGGCTGAGGCGCTCACGGAAAATCGTCGCCTCTGGACTGAATTTGCATCAGATCTGTCCTCGGACAATAACCAGCTGCCGGATGAGCTGAAAGCGCAGATATTGTATCTTGCCAGGTTCACCCTCACCCAGACGGAAGCAATCCTGAACGGGCGCGGATCTGCCGAGACGTTGATCGAGATCAATACGGCGATCTTGCGCGGTCTTGCTGGCCGGGAACATGCGTCATGACCGGCTTGGTCATCAGGCTGGCGCCGCATGAACGCGTTCTGCTCAATGGTGCAGTTATTGAGAATGGTGACCGGCGGGCCAGCCTCTCGATAAAGACACCGAATGCAAACGTACTCAGGTTGCGCGACGCTATCCATCCCGAACAGGCAAACTCACCGGTAAAGCGCACGATCTACATGCTGCAGTTGGTATTATCCGGCGATTCGCGTGTTGAAGACGTGCGCGCACCGCTGCTGCGCGCTATTGATCAGCTTGGGGAGGTATTCCGCGACGCCGATAGCCAACACCTGTTGCGCTCGGCTTCGACGCATGTGCTCTCGGAAGAATATTATCTGGGACTGAAGTTCCTGCGTTTGCTTTTGCCCAAGGAGGCACAATTGCTGGCACGAGGGGCACCATGAGTTTCCAGCCGATACTCCCGCTGAGCGGACTGGCCGGATGGGCATTTCTCAACCGCACCAAAGAGCGCCAAGAAGCGAGTTTCAACGCGACGCCGATGATCGAACGTGATGTTGCCTATTTCAAGGAACAGTTCCCGCGTATTCAGTCGGCCAGTGAACTTGTGGAGAACCGGCGGATGCTGAAAGTCGCGTTGGGCGCATTTGGCCTGCAGGACGATCTCGACAATCGTGCCTTCATCAGGCAGATCCTCGAGGGTGGCACCGAGGACCGCAGGGCTTTGGCCAACAGACTTGCAGACAAGCGTTATTTGGCCTTTGCAACGGCCTTCAGCTTTCTGGCAGAGCCGGGATTGCCTGCAGCAGGCGCGGAGCTTATGGAGCAGGTCGTCACGTCGTATCGCAGCCGGGAATTTGAAATCGCGGTTGGGGAGCAGGACAGATCAATGCGCCTCGCCCTTACCCTGCAGCGAGAATTGCCCGAACTGGCCGACAGCTACACCACTGATCAGGCCCGTTGGTTTGCGATTCTGGGCAATCCTCCGTTGAGGGAAGTCCTTGAAACAAGTCTTGGGTTTCCGAAAGAGTTTGCAAATCTTGATATCGACACTCAGCTATCGCGGATGCAAGCTGCAGCGCGCAAACGCTATGGAACATCCGAAGTCACCGAGCTCGCACAGGATGGGCGTCTGTCTGCGCTGACGGAGCGCTTTCTTGTCATGTCTCAAATCGCGCAAAGCCCGGTCAATACCAGCTCGGCGAGTGTCGCGCTCTTGCTCTTGGGAGGTGCTGATCCATCTCCTGGAGGCGCTCTCAACCTGGGGTAGATTATGAGAAACCAGCAAAGGAGTTGACAGCTTCAGAAACCTCTGTTTCGCGCGCATCCGAAAACCTGTGTTGTTGATTTACTCTGAGAACCGACCCGGCAACAGCAGAAATCGTCATTGAGAATTGACCCATGTGCAAGCTTGCCTCTGCTCGAAGCAATTGGGGACGACAGGAATGAAAGACATGGGATTTTCAAGAATTGTTCGGACATGGGCGTTGCGTGACGCGATGCCAGTTCGCGAGATCGCGCGGCGGACGGGCGTGTCGCGCAGTGAGCAGTCACGGCCAGTGCTGGCGTGACGCAAATGCCAATGAGCGCAACGCCCTTCAATGTCACGCATGCATAACCGCTTTTGCCAGCATTCCCGCGCCTTGCCGCACCGGATCGACGGCAGGCAGACCGACATCGTCCGAGACAGCGCTCAGTGCTGCCTCGGCCTCGGCCTTGGTCATCCGCGCTGTGTTCAGCGCAACAGCGACGACGCGGGCCGGAGTCAGCGCCCCGGCGGCGCGCGCAACCGCCTCGTTCAACGCAATCACCTCGCGCAGGGGCGGGATCCTTACGCGGTCCAATTCGTCGAGAGTTTGCATGCCGGCGCGGTGGCAAAGGATCATATGGGTCGCACAACTGCCGCGCATCAGCGGCAGCGTGGCCGTGCTGCCCGGATGCAGCAGCGAGCCCTGCCCCTCGATCACCAGAACATCATGGCTGGCGGCCTCCAGCACCATGCGTTCGACCGCGCCCGAGGCATGATCCACCCGGATCGCATCGAGCGGGATACCACGCCCGGTGATGGCGATCCCGGTCTGACCCGTGGCCAGAAAGGCCGCATCGCGCCCCATATCCTGCAGGCTGCGCGTCAGCTCCAGCCCGGCGGTCATCTTGCCGATGGCCATATCCGTGCCGACCATCAGCACGCGGGTATTGCCCAGCGCGGCCGCGCGGGCCATGCCGATGGGCGGCGCATCGCCTTGCGGCACGCGCAGATCCCAGACCCATTGCCCGTCGCGCAGACGCGCGCTGTAGCGCGGCTGCAACTGGTCATGCATCCCGTTGACCAGCGACATACCCGCTTCGATTGCCTGATCCAGCACCGCGACCCAGTCCTGCGGCAGACGCCCGCCCGAGGGTGCAGTGCCCAGAACCAGAACCTGCGCGCCCAGTGCCTGCGCCTCGGGCAGTGAGGCGACGATGGGCAGATCCCTGTCGATGCTGGTCAGATCACGCAGGCGCTTTCCGGCCTGCGTGCTGTCGATCACGGCAGCGACCGGGTTGCGGCCATAGCGCAGGATGCCTTCGGCCATCTTGGCATTGATCGTGCCCAGAGTGGCTTCGGTGAAAATCGCGATGGGCAGGGCGGGGTCAAGCATCGAGAGTGCCTCCATGTCCGGGGCGGTCGGCGGGCAGGGTCACGCCATCGACAAAAGGCGCTCCACTGGCCGGGTCCGGGTCAAGATTGAGATGGGAATCGAGGTCTATATAGTCGAACAGCGCCGAGAGCGATGCGCCTGCCGCAATCGCGACCGAGCTTTCGCCCATGCAACCGATCATGGTTTTCAGCCCATGCGCGCGGGCCGTGGCGACAATGCGCAGCGCCTCGGTGATCCCGCCGCATTTCATCAGCTTCAGGTTCACCCCGTCCACGCAATGCGCAAAACGCGGGATATCGCGCGAAAAGCGGCAGGATTCATCGACAAAGATCGGCAGGGGGCGGGTTTTGAACAACTCGGGCAGTTGGTCCTCGGCCCCTTCGACAAGCGGTTGCTCGACATATTCGACACCCTTTGCCGCCAGCCACTCCATCATGTGGCGCGCATCTGGCAGTGACCAACCGCCATTGGCATCGACGCGCAGCACGGCCCCGCTATCTGCGGCGGCCTCATGCACGGCGGCGAACATGGCCTTGTCAGCCGCGATCCCCTCGGGGCTGCCGAGCTTGATTTTCAGCGCCTTTGCCCCGCGCGCCAGCAAAAGCGGCACCCGTTCGCGCACCACATCAGGCGGGTTTATCCCCACGGTCAGCGAGGACACCACGCCCCGCCGCGCCAGCCCCAGCAGCCGGTAAAGCGGCATCCCGGCCTGTTTCGCGCGCAGATCCCACAGCGCCATATCCAGCGCCGCCAGCGCGCAGGCCCCGACCCCGGCGGCATGGGCGCGCGCCCAGATGTCGTGGATCGCGCCCTCCAGCCCGCCTGCGCAAAAGGCGTCCAGCTGCGCGCGCCCCTCGGCCACATCTGCCGCGCCTTCGCTCGCAGAGGGGGCCATTTCGCCCCAGCCGGTCAGCCCGCCCTCCGTGATGGACAGGAACAGGTTCTCGCCGCCCAGGATCTCGCCGCGCGAGATGCGCAAGGGGAAGCGTTTCTTCAGATAGAGCGTGTGAAATGCGACTTTCATGAGACCCCGCGCAGGAATGCTGTCAGATTATCCGCCAGCGCGTCTGACACATAGCCGCCCTCCTGCACAAGCACCAGCGGCAGCCCGGTTCCGGCAATGGCCCGCGCGATGGCCTGAAAACCGGGGGTGGTGATGGCCAGCCCCTTGAACGGATCATCAATATGCGCGTCCAAGCCCAGCGCCACGACCACGGCATCGGCCCCGAAAGCATGGATCCGCGCCAGCGCCGTGTCGAGCGCGCGCAGATAGCCTGCATCATCGGTGCCGCGCGGCAGCGGCAGGTTCAGGTTGCAGCCCATGCCGCGCCCTGTGCCCCGCTCCTGCGCGGCACCCCAGAAGAACGGATAGAAACGGTCAGGGTCCGCGTGCAGCGAGACGGTCAGCACATCATCGCGGTCGTAGAAAATGCCCTGCGTGCCATTGCCGTGATGCACATCCACATCCAGGATCGCAGGCCGTAACCCATGCGCGCGCAGCCGCGCGGCCGCGATGGCCGAGTTGTTCAGAAAGCAGAACCCCCCTGCCAGATCGCTGAACGCATGGTGCCCCGGCGGGCGCGAGAGCACATAGACCGCCCGTTGCCCCTCTGCGATCAGATCCGCGCCGGTGATCGCCGATTGCGCCGACCAATAGGCCGCGTCCCATGTCTGCGGGCCGATGGGGCAGGCTGTGTCGGCCTGATGATAGCCAGCCTGCCCGATGGCGGATTTCGGGTAATTGTCCGTGCGCGCGGCGGGATGGACATTCGGGATCACCTCTGGCCCGGCATCGGGGATGCGCTGCCAGCGCGGGTAAATCGTACGCAGGAAATGCAGATATTCGGCGCTGTGGATCGCGGCAATCGGGCCAAGCCCGGCATCCTGCGGCGGCTGGAACGCGCAGCCTGCGGCCTGCGCCCCGGCCATCAGCCGCGCAATGCGTTCGGGCGATTCGGGGCTGGGATAGGTCTTGCCATTGGCCATGAAATGCTGCGGGTCATGCAGGCGCTGGCGGTCGTCGAATATGGCTTTCATCCGGCTCTCCTGATCAGATCTGCCACGCCCTGCGCATCAAGGCGCATTTCCTGCATCCCACGCGCAGGCGCGAAGCCAAGGCGCTGGTAGAAGCTTTGCGCCTCGGTGCTGTGGTCATAGACCGCGAGTTTCAGCCAGCCCGCCTGCCAGCGCGCGGCCCCGGCCTGCGCCACCTGCGCCAGCAAGCCCGCGCCAAGCCCTTGCCCGCGGGCCTGTGGGCTGACCCACAGATCGGACACATAAACCCCCGCCGCCCCGCGCACGGTCGAAAAGACAGGGCTGTAGAGCGCGGCACCCAGCGTCTGGTCATCCTGCAGGGCCAGAAGCCCCTGCGCGACCGGCTGCGGGCCGAGAACGGCCTGCGCCAGAATCGCGCTGTCGGTGGCATATTCTTCGGCGATATCGGCACTGAGCGCGCGCAAGGCCGCTTCCAGCCGCGCCAGATCATCCGCGCCCTGCACCCCTTGGAACACTGTGTCACGCATGGATCTGCCCTGCACCTTTCAGCCCCAACCTGTCGCGCACCTGATCAGGCGTCATGACCACGCGGCCCAGCCGTTCCACGATCTCGCGGATTTTCATGACCTGCTCGGCATTCGAGCGCGCAAGCTGCCCGCGCGCGATGGTCAGGCTGTCCTCCAGCCCCACGCGCACATGCCCGCCCATCGCCGCTGCCATGGTGATCAGCGGCATCTGGAACCGCCCGGCGGCCAGCACCGAAAACAGATAATCGCCGCCAAACAGCTTGTCGGCGATGCGCAGCATATGGGTCAGGTTTTCCGGGTCCGGCCCCATGCCGCCCAGCACGCCGAACACGAACTGGATGAAATAGGGCGGCCGGATCAGGCCCCGGTCGGCGAAATGGCGCAGCATGTAGAGATGGCTCAGATCATAGCATTCGAACTCGAACCGCGCGCCGCGCTCCTGCCCCAGTGTGCTCAGGATATGGGCGATGTCGCGCGGGGTGTTCTTGAAGACCAGATCATCGGTGCCTTCGAGAAATGGTTTCTCCCAGTCATGCGCCCAGTCACGCTCGCGGCCCAGCATCGGGTAGAGCGCGAAATTCATCGTGCCCATATTCAGCGAGGCCATTTCCGGCGCGATCGCCAGCGGGGCGGCCAGCCGATCATCGAGCGACATGACAGCACTGCCGCCCGTGGACAGGTTCAGGATGGCCTGCGTGTCGCGGGCCAGATCGGGCACGAAGCCCCTGAAATGCGCCAGCGCCGCCGAGGGTTGCCCGGTTGCCGGGTCGCGTGCGTGCAGATGCAGGATCGCGGCCCCGGCCTGTGCGGCCTCGACCCCCTGCCGGGCGATATCGGGGCCGGTGATCGGCAGATAGGGCGACATGCTCGGGGTGTGGATCGAGCCGGTGAGCGCGCAGGTGATGATGATGCCTGACATGCGCTCAGGCCATTTCCGCCAGCGCCAGATCCGCGACCAGCCGGGTCAGCGCCGCGTCCAGTGTTTCGGTGATCTCGTCAAGATGCGCCTCGCTCACGATCAGCGGCGGGCAGACCATGATATGATCGCCCTCGATCCCGTCACGGGTGCGGCGGGAATAGACGATCAGCCCCATGTCATAGGCAATATCGACAAGGCGCTGATGCGCGTTCAGCGCGGGCGGCAGCGGGGCCTTGCTGTCGTGGTCAGCCATCAGCTCGAAAGCCATGAGCAACCCCTTGCCGCGCACATCCCCGATAATCGGATGGCGGGCCATCAGCCCGTCCAGCTGCAGCCGAAGCGCCTTGCCCATCTCAGCCGCGTTCTGCACCAGCCCCAGCCGGTCGATTTCGTCAATCACAGCCGCGCCCGCCGCGCAGGCCAGCGGGTTGCCCGCATAGGTGAACCCATGCAGAAAACCGCCCTGATCCAGCACGGCCTGCACCAGATCATCGCGCGCGGCAATCGCCCCGAGCGGCATGTAACCGGCGGCAAAGCCTTTCGACAGCACCACGATATCCGGGCTCAGCCCCCAATGCTCGAGCGCCAGAAACCGACCTGTGCGACCTGCGCCCGTCATCACCTCGTCAAGGATCAGCAGCACGCCATATTTGCGGCAGATCTCCTGCACGGCCTGCATATAGCCCGCAGGCGGCACCAGCGCGCCGGTCGAAGCGCCACCTACAGGCTCGACGATGAAGGCCAGCACAGTGTCCGGCCCCTGCGCGATGATCTCGGCCTCCAGCATGGCCGCGTAATGCGCGCCGGTTGCGGGGTCGGCAGGGTCCAGCCCGTCAAGATAGGCGCGCGGGGCCGGGATCATCGGCATAGCGCGCATCATCGGCGCGAAAGGCGCGGTCAGGGGTGCATAGCCGGTAACGGCCAGCGCGCCCAGGGTGCAGCCATGATAGCTGGGGCTGCGGCTGATGACCTTCCAGCGCGTCCCCTGCCCCATTGCCAAGGCATGCTGGCGCGCGAGCTTCAGCGCCGATTCCACCGCCTCGGACCCGCCTGAGACGAAAAAGATCTTGTTCATGCCCCCGGGGCAAAGCGCAGCCGTCTTGGCGGCGAGCGCTTCAGAGGCTTCGGTCTCGAAATGCAGCCGGTAGCCGAAAGTGGATTTCTCCATCTGGCGGCGCATGGCGTCCAGAACATGCGGGTTCGAATGGCCGATATTGCACACCATCGCGCCGCTTGACCCGTCCAGATAGCGCTTGCCATCCATGTCCCACATATACACCCCGCGCGCCTGATCGAGCACGGGGCGACGCTGGGCG
This sequence comes from Natronohydrobacter sp., assembly GCA_007118445.1. Lineage (GTDB taxonomy): Bacteria > Pseudomonadota > Alphaproteobacteria > Rhodobacterales > Rhodobacteraceae > Roseinatronobacter. The sequence goes on along the minus strand of SKRP01000080.1, from coordinate 364 downwards.
GTCTGATAGAACAGATGACTCATCGCAGTTACCCGGGCAGCGCCGCGCAATCCTGCGGCCTGAGCGTCAGATGCACCTGCGCGCCCACCGGGAAGGGGCGTTCATCGATCATGTTGATCGCCTGCAATTGCGTGTCCCCGGAGCGGACGAAATAGCGCACGGACTGGCCTTGATAATCGACTGTTTCCACGCTGGCCGGGGCCGAGAAGGCACCGCCTTCGGGCGGGCTGTCGCGCAAGAGCAGTTTCTCGGCCCGCACCACCAGCTTCGCAGCCCCTTGCCCCGCCAGATGCGGGGCCTTGGCTGTCGGGACCATGACCGTGCCGAAAACCGGCACATCCAGTTCAGCCCCCTCCGGCCCGCG
>SKRP01000090.1 GCA_007118445.1 Natronohydrobacter sp. | reverse complement strand
TGCGCCTGATCGCGCGCCTTGTGGCGGTCTGCCTTGTCTTCTGGGGCACGCCCGGCCTGACCGGGGCGCGATTTGCGCTGGTGATCGGCAATGATGCCTATGCATCGGTGGGACAGCTGGCCAATGCGCGCAATGACGCGCGGCTGATGGAACAGGCGCTGCGCGCGCAGGGGTTCGAGGTGCGCAAACTGACTGATGCACGCCTGCCCGAGATGCTGGCAGCGATCGAGGATCTGGCCACCCGCGCGCCCGGACTTGATGCCGCGGCGTTCTATTTCGCCGGGCATGGGTTGCAGAAGGATGGCGAGAATTTCCTCGTCCCGGTCGAGGCGCGGCTGAACAGCGAGCTGGCCATCCCGACCGAAACCCTCGCGGTGGAAACCGTCATGCGCGCGATGGAGGCTGCGCGCGTCAGTCTGGTCTTTCTTGACGCCTGCCGCAACAACCCGCTGGCCGAGGCGCTGGCACGCGCGGCCCGTGCCGAGGGGCGGTCGATTGCGGTCAATCAGGGGCTGGCCGTGGTGCGCCCGCGCGGGGACAGTCTGGTGGCTTTCGCGACCCTGCCCAATGCGGTGGCCAGTGATGGGACAGGGCAGAACTCGCCTTTCGCCCGCGCGCTCGTCCGTCATATCGGCACGCCCGATATCGAGGTTTCGATCATGCTGCGGCGGGTCACGGCGGATGTGCTGGCGGAAACCGATGGCGAACAGCGCCCGCAACAGGTGACGCAGATGCAAAGCGAGTTCTATTTCGCGCGCAGCAGCGGCGGCCGGGCCGAGCGCCGCGAATTGCCTGCCATGCTGACAGTCTATCCTGACCGGGTGGCCGTGGGCGCGGAAATCGCGCTGGTCGCCGATCTGCCGCCCGGCTGCCTGCCGTTTTTCTTTCATCTTTCGCCATCGAACCGGATGACCCCGATCCCGCTCGATTTCTTCCGCCAGACCCGGCTGGGCGCGGAACAGACACGGTTCGAAATCTCGCCCGGATCGCGCTACGGGCTGGTGGTCACGCCCGAGGATGAACCGGGGCTGAACCGGCTGGGGTATATCTGCGAGGATGCCGGATTGTCCGGGCAGGATCGTGTCATCGCCGCGCTGCGGGCCGTCACCAGTGCTTTGGCGGATGGTCAGGAAGAGGGCATCCTGACCCCGGCGGATCTGCCGCAGATCCGCTATCAGACGCGCTCTGTGACCATCCGGTAAGGCCGCTGGGCATAAAATGATGGCTTGATATGTGGAATCATCATATGATTCAGGCTGAATGCAGATTTTCAAAGGTTCCGCATTTAGATGTCTGTGTTTCGCATCCCGGCCATTATCGCGGCGCTTGTGCTGGTGCCCGCCGCGCTGGTCTATCTTGCGGCAGGGTATGAAAGCCCGCGAAATCTTGTCGCGCTCATGGCCGGGGTTGCGGCTTTCAGCCTGATGGCCTTCAATCTGCTGCTCGCGGCACGGCTGCCGGGGGCCGAGGCGATGTTGGGCGGGCTGGATCAGGTCTACCGGCTGCATAAATGGAGCGGTATTGCCATCCTGTTTCTGGTTCTGGTGCATACCCAGGTCAGATTCGTGCAGCTGGAAGGGCTGGTTCCGCCGGGATCGCTTGCGGAAACCGCCGTCGAACTGGCCGAACCGGCCTTCATGCTGCTGGTGGCGCTGCTGGTGCTGAGCGCGGTCAAGCGTGTGCCCTTCACACGGGCCGAACTGCCCTGGATGTGGTGGCGCGTCACGCATTGGCTGATCATCCCGATCTTTCTGGTGCTGGGATTTCATCAGATGTTCGTCAAGGCCCCTTTCGACAGCATGTCGGCGATCCGGCTATGGCTGAATCTGGCCGCGCTGCTGGGCACCGGGGCCATTATCTGGATCATTGTCGCGCCATGGCTGCGCAAACGCAGCTACGAAATCGTCGGGGTGACGCGGCTGGAAGGCGCGACCGAGCTGCGCGCCCGCCCCCTGCGCCGCCCGATTGGCGCGCGCGCCGGGCAGTTCGCCTTTCTCAGCGCCGCGCAGGCGGGGCTGCGCGAACCGCATCCTTTTACCGTGTCGCATCTGTCGGATAGCGGCGAAATCGGTTTCGCGATCCAGCCTGCCGGGGATTTCACCCGCCGCCTGCGCGACACGCTCGCGCCCGGCGACCGGCTGCGGCTTGAAGGGGGCTATGGGCGCTTCGATTTCCGGCGTGGCGGCCAGTATCAGATCTGGCTGGCCGGGGGCATCGGGATCACCCCGTTTCTGGCCATGGCCGAAGCCTATGCCAAAGACCCCGGCACCCGCCAGGTCGTGCTGGTCCATGCTGTGCGTCATGCGGGGCTTGCGATCAATGCGGACCGTCTGCAGGACATCGCCGCGGCGCATCCCGGCTTTCACTGGCAGTTGCATGACAGCGCGGCGCAGGGGCGGCTGGATGCAGGAAAGCTGGCCGAATATGCCCGCTTTCCTTTGCGAGATGCAGAACTGTGGTATTGTGGCCCAAAGGGTTTGCGCAAGGCGCTGCAGACAGCATGGCGCGCGCAGGGGGATGGGCCGCGCAGGGTTCATTACGAGGAATTCGAGTTCAGATAGCCGCGGGAATTTTTGGGACAGATCAAGGGGGTATCATGCGGATCACGGGATTGCTTCTGGCGCTGGGTGTCGGGATGGTCAGCCAGGCACAGGCGCAGGGCCTGTCTGCGGCTGATCTGGATGCTCATACGCCCGATCTGGCGAATGGCGAAGTGGTGTTCAATGCCTCGGGCTGCGCGTCCTGTCACGCAGTGGATGGCAGCGACGACCTGCTGGCGGGCGGGATGGAAATCAAGACCCGTTTCGGCGCGCTTTTCAGCCCCAATATCACCCCGCATCCGACCGCCGGGATCGGCAATTGGTCACGCGCGGATTTCGTGAATGCCGTGCAGAAAGGCGTCGCCCCGGACGGGTCGGGCTATTTCGGCGCGGTCTTTCCTTTCCCGGCCTATGCGCGGATGCGCGTCGAGGATGTGCTGGACCTGCACGCCTATATCCTGACCCTGCCGCAAAGCGACGCGCCATCGCGCGAGCACAGGATCAATTTTCTCGATCGCTTCGTACTCAACCGATGGGCGCTGGAACGCGCGCCGCTGCCGGATCTGGCCGATCCGCAACTGGCGCGCGGGGCCTATCTGGCCGAAGCGATGGGCCATTGCAGCGAGTGTCATTCGGGGCGGTCAGGCCCGCTGGCCAACGAGCTGGACCCGGATCTGCCCTATGCAGGCGAGACCGGAATGCTGGGGGAGCATTCCCCCGCGATCAATGCCGCGCAGCTGGCGAATTTCACACCCGAGGATTTCGTCAATGGTGCGATGGTCGAAGGGCTGCGCCTGAATGGCCTGCCGATGACCTCGACCACGATGCGGCGAATATCACGCTCGACAGCACAGCTGAGCCATGAAGACCGGGTTGCGATCTATGCCTATCTGACCGGCAGCCCGGTTGACCCTGACAGCGTGACACGGGTCGAAGCGTCCTTGGTGGCAAGCGCCCCGCCACCCCCGGCAGAAGAGCCTGCCATTGCGGACCGCACCGGGGCAACAGGTCTGGCAGGCATGATCGAGGCCTATTGCACAGCCCCTGACCCCGAGCCGGTTGCCGCCGCGCAAAGCACAGCACCGGCCGCCGCGGCTGGCGCAGCGGACCCGGCGCTGGAGGCGCGCGCCGATGCCGTTCTTGATCAGCATTGCCGCTCCTGCCACGGGCGCGGCATGACCAACCAACGCAGCTTCTTCACCGGGACCATGGCCGAGCTTGCGCGCGATCGCGGGGCGGTTGTGCCCGGCGATCACCGGGCCTCGCTGCTCTATGACACGATTGCCGCGAACCGGATGCCGACCGGGCGTCTGCCGCGCGTCAGCGCCGGGGAACTGGATGTGCTGGTGCGCTGGATCGACAGCCTTGCACCTGCTGAGGCGGCCCCCGCCGCCACGCCCGAGCCTGCCCAGACATCGGTGACATTGCCGCGTTTCGTGGGTGGAGACCTGTTGTCGATGACCACTGCGGCGGTGAGCGATATCGCGAATATTTCCGAACTGGATCAACGCTTTATCCGCTATTTCAGCTTCGCGAATATCCCCCTTCCCGAAATTGACTGCGCGCGCGAAGGGACGCTCAGAAACCCGGTGCATTACATGCATTCGGCCCTGAATAAATTCATCAATTCGGTTTCGCGCGGCCCGGTGGTCGTGCCGGTCACGCCGGTCAACGGCACCGAAGGTGCGTTGGTGCGCATCGATATCCGCGATTACGGCTGGACCGAGGAAGACTGGCGCGCCCTGACCCTTGCAGAATACACACAAGGCGCGGTCGAGGCTGGCTTTACCCAGCGTGCCTGGAACGAGCTGGCCGCGCGCTATCCTTACGCGATTGATCCGCAATCCGATGCGGTGCTGGGTGTGCTGGCAGGCTATGCGCGGACGCAGGTGCCCGTGATCAATGCCGACTGGTTCACGCGCCACGCGTCAGAAGCGCCCTTTTATGACATGCTGCTGCGCCTGCCCGACCGGATCGAGGTGCTCGAGGCGCGCATGGGCATCAATGTCAATCAGGAGATCATGAATCTGCGCATGATCCGCGCCGGGTTCACCGCAGAGCATTCCGGCGTATCCGATCACAACCGGATGCTGGAACGCTTCGACCTGCCCTCGGGCGGGTATTACTGGAAATCCTATGATTTCGCCGGCAGCAGCGGGCGTCAGTCGCTGATCGAACATCCTGACGGTCCGGAAGAACTGGGCCGCACGCCCTCGGGCACCGCGCCGTTCGAACATGATGGCGGCGAGATGATCTTCTCGCTGGCCAATGGCTTGCAGGGCTACTACCTGTCCGAAGCCGACGGGCGGCGGCTGTTCGAGGGGCCGACCTCCATCGTGTCCTTCCGCGAACGCCCTGTCGGACAGGGTGTCGAGATCGTCAATGCACGCTCCTGCTTCACCTGCCATGACAATGGCATCATCCCCAAGCGCGACCAGCTGCGCGACTATATCCTGTCCGATACACGGTTCGATCAGATGCAGCGCGAGGCCTTGTTGCGCATGTATCCCGATCAGGAAACGCTGGATAGCTATTACCGCCGTGACACCGAAACCTTCCTGCGCGCGCTCGACCAGCTGGGTGCGACCGAACAGACTGTGGCCGGGCGTCCGACCAGCCTGATGGCACCGGATGGCAGTGGTGAAATCGTCACCTGGCTGGCCGATCACCGCTTCCGCCGACTGGATGAAGCCACGCTGGCGCGACATTACTTCCTGACCCCGGAGCAACTGCGCGCGCAGGCCAATGTGCTCGGGGATGCGCAGCTGCAGCAGAAACTCGCCGGATGGTTCACCCGCTTCGATCAGGGGCTGAGCGTGACCTTCACCGAGATGGACGCGGTTTATGGCGATCTGCTCCAGCGGCTGACCCGGCTGCGGGCGCTGGATATGGCAGCTCCCGCGCAGGCGCAGGCCGATCCCGCGCCGGTCGCGCCCGAGGCTGTCCAGAAAGCCTTTTCCGAGGCGCTGGATGCCGAGACAGTGGCCTATGTGCCCCCAGCCTCGCTGCCGCAATTCACGCCTGCAGCTGAACCGGATGACCCGCTGCATCTGCGCCTGCATGTCCCCCGCCAGCGCGTCCACGTGGACGAATTGCTGCAATTCGAGGTCGAGGCCAATCGCAGCTGCGCGTTGCAGATCGTCTATGTCGAGGTCAACAAGCGTATAGTTGTGCTGCCGCAATCGGTGATCGGAGCGGAATTGCTGCAACCGGGCGAGCGACGGCTGATCCCGCAGCCCGCATCGGGGCTGCAGCTGCGCTTCGACCGCCCCGGATCGGGTGAAACGCTGCTGGCCTATTGCCGTGAGCCGGGCAGCTCGCAACCGCCGATGGAAGCCGAGCAGCTTGTCGAAGCCTCTCGCGAACGCTTCGCACCGCTGACCCGTGGTCTGGCCATCGAGGCGGCGTCCCGTGTTCAGGCCGATGCGGGCCAGTCGGCCTTTGCCAGTGTAACAATTGATGTGCTGCCCTGATGCGCGCGAAAGGAGGATCAGACCCATGAAATGGACAAGCTTGCTGACATGCCTGGGGCTGGCTGCAGCCCTGCCTGCGACTCCGGTGCAGGCCGAATCGCAGGACGAGGCGGATGCGCTGGTCAGATCACTGTCACGCCCTGCCCCGCCCACCCGCTCACTGCGCCCGCCAGTCCCGGTGCTTGATGCCGAAGCAGCCGAGTTTCTGCGCGGCCTGCCGACCCGCGGGCTGAGTATCGAGGCACGCGCAAAAGTTGCCGAGATCTCGACGACCTATGAATTGCCGCAGGTCGATATCGATATTCTGTTCGATTTCGGAAAGGACACGCTGAATGCTGGTGCCCTGCGCGATGTGATCACGCTCGGGCGCGCGCTGAGTGCGGACGAACTGGCCGGGCAGCGCTTCGTCGTCGCGGGCCATACGGATAGTGTGGGCAGTGCGGCCTTCAACCTTGACCTGTCGCAGCGCCGCGCCGAAACGGTCCGGGAATTCCTGGTGGAGAATTTCGAGATACCGGCAGCGCGGCTGATCGCGGTCGGCTTCGGGTTCGAGCAGCTGAAACTCCCGCAGGACCCGCGCGCAGATGAGAACCGGCGCGTCGAGCTGATCAATCTTGAGGTCGGCTGGGAGTAGCCGGACATGCTGCGGTTATTGCTCATCTGCTGGCTCGCTGTGCTTGCTCTGCCCGCCCTCGCGCAGAACCGCCATGCGCTGGTGGTGGGTATAAATGCCTATGAAGAGATAGATGTCCTGACAAAGGCGCTCAATGATGCCCGCGCGGTTGCCGAGCGTTTGCATGAACGTGGGTTTGAGACCGATCTGCTGCTCGATCCAGACAGGCGCAGTCTGGTGTTGGGACTTGCCCGGCTGACCGGACGGATCACTCCAGGGGATGAGGTGGTGTTCTATTTTGCAGGTCACGGGGTCGAATTCACAGGGCAGCATTACCTGCTGCCCGCCGATGTTCCCGCTGCAAATGAACTGGTCGTGCGCGCCCAATCCGTGCTGGTCGCCGATGTGATCGCAGAGATCCAGGCACGCGGTGCGCGCGTGACGATCCTGATCCTCGATACATGCCGCGACAACCCTTTTCAGGACCCGACCTTGCGGCGCAGCATCGGCCGCGCACGAGGCGTTGGTCCAATTGTAGCTCAACCCGAGGGCACTTTCATCCTTTTCTCGGCGGCTGCAGGCGCATCAGCGCTTGACAGTTTGGAGTTGCGCGACCGCGTTACAGGTTCAATACTCCAGCCAGACCCGGATCCGAATTCGGTCTATACACGCGCGCTGCTGCCACTGCTCGAAACCCCGGGTCTGGATATCAGGCAGATCGCATCACAGGTGCGCCACGAAACTCTCCGTCTTGCACAGTCGATCGGGGCGCACCAGTTCCCTGCACATTATGACCAGCTTCTTGGGGGGTTTTTCTTTACGCCTGCTGTGGTCGAGGCACCTGCCCCCCCGGAGAGGGCACAGCCCGCTGCAGCGCCCGATCCCTGCGCGAGCGCGCGGGCGGACTGGTCGGTGATCGAAGGCACTGACAACCGTTCTGTTCTGGAAACCTATATCGATGCGCATCCTGCCTGCGCCGTTCAGCTTGCACTGGCGCGCGAGAGGCTCGCAGCGCTTGCACCAGCCTCGGTGGTCTTGCCGGAAGGTGCGCCCGATACCGGTCCTGCACCTGCATCCGATCCAGTGCCGGAAATTGCGTCTCTGGCCCCAACCGCCACGCCCGCACCCGCTTCATCCAGCGCCGTGATCCTGCGCGAGGCGACCATCGGAAACCTTGCCAGCAGCGCGTTCAGCCCTGACCTGCGGCGGGTCGCACTCGGGAGTTCCGATTCCCTCGTCACCGTACATGACACGCATACGGGGACGCTTGTGCACCAATTCGCCCCGGATCAGCGCTGGGCGGGCGATATCCTGCGTCTGGCATTTCACCCCGAAGGCCGGCAGCTTGCGGCAGCGCGCGAAGATGGTCGGTTGACAGTCTGGGATCTGGACACAGGTGTGCCAGTGCTGGAGCAGGATTTGGGCGCAAGTGCCCTGAAATCAGTCG
>SKRP01000048.1 GCA_007118445.1 Natronohydrobacter sp. | reverse complement strand
GCCCGCGTGCGCAGGCTGCCCAGATCCGAGCCGGTATTGGGTTCCGTGAACACGGCGGTCGGCAGGATTTCCCCCGAGGACAGTTTCGGCAGCCACTGTTCCTTTTGCGCCTGCGTGCCGCCGCAGATGATCAACTCGGCCGCGATTTCAGTGCGCGTGCCAAGACTGCCCACACCGATATAGCCGCGCGACAATTCTTCGGAGACCACGACCATCGCCGATTTCGGCATCCCCAGCCCGCCGAATTCTTCGGGGATCGTCAGACCGAATACGCCCATTTCGGACAGCTGTTCGATCACCTCCATCGGGATCAGCTCATCCTTCAGATGCCATTCATGGGCATGGGGCGCGATCTGTTCATCCGAATAGCGGCGGAACTGGTCGCGGATCATTTCCAGCTCTTCATCGAGCCCCGTCGCGCCAAAGGTCGCGCGCCCATGGTTAGAGCGCATATGCGCCACCAGCGCCATGCGCGCCGCGTCAGTATTGCCCTCGCGACGCAACTGACCACAGGCCCCGCTGTCGAGATCCGCCTGCAGACCCAGATCGGACAGACGTGCGACCTCGCCCTGGTTCATCGGGATACCGCCCGCGATCTGGTTGAGATATTCGCCAAAGCCGATCTGAAGGATCAGCTGCTCCATTTCGCCGAACCGGCCTTCCTCCTGCAACCGTTCGGCCCAGCCCTGCATCTGGCGCAGGCTTTCGACATAGGTGGCCAGCCAGGCCAGCCCATGCGCGGCAAACTGATCTGCATCCAGCAAGGCCGCATCCACCTTGCCACCAGGCGCAACACGCCCGCGCACGGCTTCGAGCGCCTGTTCCAGAACCGCCTCGACCGGGGGCAGCGCGGCGCGGGTCACGTTCAGCAGCTCGGCCAAAACGGGCGAGGGCAGGGCTTGTCCATCATGCGGCATGGGTCACTCCGATCCTTGTCTCTGGGTATTTCGCAATTGCAGCATTACATAGGGGGTCATATCGGGCGGGGCAACAAAAATACACATGACTATCGCTTTCTTTGCATTTATGTCGCAGCTCGGCTGGCCCGCCCCCGCGATCCCTGCGGGGCAGACCGGGCAGGGGCCGCAGGATCAGCCCGCAATCTGCTCGCGCAGCACCGAGCCGGTCATCGACACGAATAGATAGATGCCAAGGAAAATCAGAAAGGCCAGTGCCGAATTTTCCAGCTTGCGCGGATAGGTGGCCTCATCCGGGGCCACGGGTTCCACCGACAGCGCCAGATAGCGCACCTGGCGTCCGACCTCGATGCGCGCCGATTCGAGCTGTTGCATGGCCTGCGCGCGCATCATCTCGCGGGTCTGGACCTCGGCCTCGGCCATGATCAGCTGACTTTGAGTCCGCGCCAGCGACACACCGTCATTCGAATCGCGCGTCATCGAGGCGCGCAGCGACTCGACCTGCGCGCGCAGGGCTTCTTCGCGGCGTTCCAGCGGTTGCAGCCGCGCCGGGTTCGGGCGCGGGTTCGAGCGCATTTCCTGCAGGCTCAGACGGGTCTGGGTCAGCTCTGCCTCCAGCGCGCCGATCTGCTGCGACAGGAGTGACAACTCGACCTCGCCCGACAAGACGGAGGACTGCTCTTGCAGATCGACCACGGCCAGCCGCGCCTCGATCAGCTTTTGTTGTGCGTCCTCAAGGCTTTGCCGTGCCTCGTTCATCTGGCTGTCGCGCAGGCGCTGGGTCATCATGTCAACATGCTCTTCGGCAAAGCGGATCAGCGCGCGCGAGAACCGCTCGCTGTCTTCAGGCGTGGCCGCGATCACTTCCAAACGCACCACCCCTTCGGTCGGATCATAGCCGATCAGCACATGGCGCTTGAACAGGCGGAAAGCGGCCTCATCGCTGGCATCGGGGGGCAGTCTGCGCAGCAGATCGATCTGGTCATCCGAAAAATGGGCCTTGAACCCTTCCTCGGCATCCAGTCGTCGCATGGCCGCGCGGGATTGCAGATAACTTTGCACCGAGGCGGCCTCATTCTGTCCGCCCATGCCCATCCCCCCGGCCGAGGGCAGCAGCCCGGCCAGTTCGCCCCCGGCCCCGCCATCGGCCTGCTGGATCACGAACTGGCTGTCGGTGGCATACATGGGGGTGGCGATGACGTAGAAATACCAACTCGCGATGAAGGTCGGCAATGTCACGAAAACCAGCAGGCGCATGCCAAGCTGGATCAGGCGTTTGCGCCGCCGCCGGGCGATGTCGCGCTGCACCTTGCGCAATTCCTTGTCGCGCTCGGCTGCGATCCGGGCCATCCGGTCCTTCGCGGCATTCACCGGGTCTTCGGCCGGCGGCAGCGCCGGGGCGCTTTCAGGGCGGGTCGCAAGCTCACGACCCTGTGCCGGGGGGTCGTTGCTGACCAGTTCCAGCATGGTCGAGCGTGCGAGCGGGTCAATGCCACGTTCGCGCAACATCAGCACGGCCTCATGCGCCGAGCTGGCCCGGATCCCGTGTTTTTGCGCGACACGCATCGCCATGCGCAACTGGCGCGCAGTCAGACCCTCGGCGCGGATGGCTTCGATCGAGTTCTGAACCGCGGGTTTGCCCTCCAGATCCGCTGTCCCTGTCGGGGTGGGGGTGGCGGTTTCGGCCGTATCGGGCCCGGATGGTGGTGAGGCAGCAGCAGATGCGTCCGTCGCTGCCGGTTTGCGCTTCTTGTGGATCGCCACGACCGGTTTGGCGCTGGCATCGGCCGCGGGCGCATCGGCTTCATCTGCCAGCCCGGGTGCATCGGCTTCGTAACCCGCATCGGGCATCAGACCCCTGGATGGCCTTTTCCGGACCGGCGGGGCATCGGTCCCGGCCTGCGCTGCAGAAGCGGGCTGCTGTTCCGGCTGATCCTGCGCAGACAGATCGGCTGATCCGCTCTGCGGGCTGCTGCGGCGGAGCCGAAACCGCTTTGGTCTAATCTGTGTAGTCATAGAGTTCCTTGGCTTCGTCGAGCGTGTCGAAGAAAAACAGCTTCCCGTCATGCAGCACCGCTGCAGAATTGCAGAATTTCCGCAGAATTTCCACCTGATGTGACACGATGACCAAAGTCGATGTTTCGAACCGCTCGCGCATCACCGCCCCCGCGCGGCGATTGAAGGCAACATCCGTGGTCGAGGGCATGCCCTCATCGATAAGATAGAGGTCGAAATTCATTGCCAGCATCAGCGACAGGGCCAGCCGCGCGCGCATCCCCTGGCTGTAGGTTCCGATGGGCATGCTGAAATACTCGCCGATATCGCAAAGCCAGCGGCAGAAGGCTTCGACCTCATCGGGGTCCAGACTGTAGAGCGAGGCAATGTAGCGCACATTTTCAGTGCCTGACTGCTTGCTGTCGAGCCCGCCCATGAAACCCAGCGGGAAGGAAATGCTGCAACGCCGGTGGATATGTCCGTCATCCGGTTTTTCCAGTCCGGCCATCATGTTTATGACTGTGGTCTTACCAGTGCCGTTCTTCGCCAATATCCCGAGATTCATCCCGCGCCGAACGCTGAAACTCGCATCTTCAAGAATGATCTTGCGCTGTGTCCCGGTCCAGAAGGATTTGCTCACATTCTCGAATTCCAACATATACGCAGGCCTTCACCACCAGATCGCCCGATTCAATGGCACAATCCCGATGTCATGCCACCAACGCGCTTGCTGCACTGCCCTGTCATCCACGCAGTCCCGCGAGACTATAAGCGCTGAGCGGTTCTGCGCGCAATGTTATTCAGGGCAGCAGTAAATACAGTGTGAAGGCCTGGCATTAAGATTTCCGCCCGGGCCAAGCTGACTTTCGGAGGGTCTGTCCAGCCCATCTGCGTTGTCGCGTGGCAGATCCGTGATTGCGCCACACACCGTCACCGCCGCACGCAAGGTCACCGCCGATGGCAATGACGTCTATCGACCCCAGGACCGGTTGGCACCGCAGTCAAAATGCACGAAATTCGACCGCGAATACCGCCCCACACCCCCGGCATTGCACGAAATCGCAGCGCGTGCGATCTGGCTGACCGAGCGCGAATTGAGCCGCACATCCGCAGCTTTCCCGTGCAGATGCAACGAATTCTGCGCGACATTGCGCGACCGGGCGCGCAACATGTTGTTTGTTGCGGGTGAGCGATAGCCTGACAGGAGCATGTAGGGTTCACTGACGCGCAGGATATTATGTGCAGCGGCCAGAAAGTCGACGGTGCGCCTGTCGATATCATGGACCTGGTTGTTCCGCCAATCGCGGAAGAAGTGATTGATTTCGGCAAGCGACTCGGGAATATACGTGCCGTCGATCCAGTAGATCACGTCCATGTTCTCGCCTGTGCGGCCGGAATAGAATCGGATCCGTCTGATATCCCCTGCGCCGCGCGCATAGGCCGTTACACCGGGAAAGAATGGTGCAGCGCTGATCGCAGTCGCCGCAAAAGCACCCAGGATTGCACGGCGGGTCATGGTCGAAGTGTCTGCGTCAGTCATGAAACGCTCTGTCCCTTGTCCCAGTGATCTGCTTGGCCTGATGCCCACAACAGCAGGCGGTCCATGGCAGATTTCTTTTGTTCTTCGCGGATTTGTGACCCGAGAAATGCCATAACGCGGCTGCCAACCCAAGGGGGTTTCAGGCCGAATCGTCACGCCTGGACGATTGTGAGCGGAAATTTGCCGGTCTGCCCCGGCTTGCGAAGAGTGCCGATACTGTGTCATGTCCGCCAGTCTGGATGAAAAATCTTCACAAAACCTGAAAGAGTCGCCCTTGGGACACAGAGTCAAAGGTTGCGCGCTTGTGACTGGACGTGATGGGCGATATTCTGCCTATCTGACGCAATGATTGGTCCGGGAGTTAACTATGCGTGATTTTTCCAGTGTTTTCAGGCTGGCATTCTTGCGGGGAACGGCCGCGGCACTGGCACTTGGAATTGCGCTTGCGACAGCGGCACCGGCCAGCGGGCAGCAGTTTCCGGCATTCCGTCAGGCGCTCGCCGAGCATGTTGCCGAAGATGAAAAGATCTCGGCATTTTACCGCGAAACGGGCTATGCGCCGCTCTGGACCGGAGGGGACAGTGCCGCCCGGCGCGAGGCATTGCTCAATGCGTTGGCGCGCGCGCCGGATCACGGGCTTCCGGCATCGCGCTATGACCTGCCCGGACTGATCGCGGCTTTCGAGCAGGTTGTGAGCGAGCGCGACCGCGGAGTGCTCGAGGCGCGGGTGACACAGGTTTTCCTGCAATATGCGCGGGATATCTCCAGCGGCGTGATCAATCCGCGCACGGTTGATCGCAGCATCGTGCGGGTTCTGCCGCGCCCTGATGCCGGGGAACTGCTGCAGGCGATGGCAGACTCACCTGCACCGTCTGTGTTGCGCAACCTGATCCCCGCGGCACCTGAATATGCGCGGCTGTTGCGGGCGCGCATAGAACTGGAGCAGGTCATCGCGGCAGGCGGCTGGGGGCCGCGCGTTCCCGAGACGCGGATGACGCCGGGCACGTCGGGCCCGGAAGTGGTCGCCCTGCGCAACCGGCTGATCGCAATGGGATATCTGGAACGCTCGGCCACGGCCAGCTATGATTCGGCGTTGCAGATGGCAGTGCTGAATTTCCAGACCAATCACGGTCTCGAAGCCGATGGCATCGCCGGGCCCGCCATGATCCGCGCGATGAATGTCCCGCCCGAAGAGCGGCTGAAATCCGTCATCGTCGCCATGGAACGCGAGCGCTGGCTGAACATCCCGCGCGGCGAGCGCCATATCTGGGTCAATCTGACCGATTTCACTTCGCAGATCGTCGATCATGATCAGGTGACTTTCGAGACGATCTCGGTCATCGGCGCGCAGGCCAGCGACCGTCAGACGCCGGAATTCTCCGACCACATGACCTATCTCGAAGTCAACCCGGACTGGACTCTCCCACGGTCGATCCTGGCGCGGTCCTATTGGGGGGCATTGGCCGCAGGCGGTGCGCGTCATCTCGAGATTGTCGATTCGCGCGGGCGTGTCGTGCCGCGCAGTGCGGTCAATTTCGCGCGCTACACGCCGGCGAATTTCCCCTTCAATGTGCGTCAGCCCCCGGGTCCGAACAATGCGCTGGGCGAGGTGAAATTCATGTTCCCGAACCCCTATGCGATCTATCTGCATGACACGCCCGAGCGGCATCTGTTCAACACCACGGTCCGCACGCATTCCTCGGGCTGTGTGCGGCTGAACGATCCGCGTGACTTTGCCTATGAATTGTTGTCGCGCCAGACTGAAAACCCGCAGGATCTGTATCACCGCACGCTCAACACGGGCCGCCTGACCCGGATCTATCTGGATGATCCGGTGCCGGTGCATCTGGTCTATCGCACGGCCTTTACCAACGCGCGGGGCGCGCTCAATTTCCGCAATGACATCTATGGCCGCGATGCCAAGATATTCGAGGCGCTGCGCCGGGCAGGTGCCGTGCAAGACGCATTGCGGATCTGACACCGGGCAGGGCGGGCCGGTCACATGCCCGCCTGTGCTGCAGGCGCGAGAATTTGAGTTGCCCACTGTGACGAAACTGATACAGTCATGGTAGAGGAAGAGGCGTATCCAACTGACAGGAGCGCTTTCCATGGGACTCGATATCATGCAAGAAAACGACAGGATCGCTGATCGCGTCATCGCGATAATCGCGGAACAGGCCATGCTGGACCCCGAAGATGTCACGCCGCAGATGCGTCTGAGCGAGCTCGGCATCGACAGCCTGGGCGTTGTGGAATGCATTTTCGGAATCGAAGAGAGTTTCGGCCTTACCGTGCCGTTCAACGCCAATACGCCTGATCAGCCGGGTTTTGATATTTCATCGGTCGGCGCGATCATCGCTGAGGTCGAAAAGCTGGTGGCACGCCGGGCCGCATGAGGCGGGTTGTGATCACGGGGGCAGGCACGGTCAACCCGCTGGGCAAGGACGTGCCTGCGACCCTTGCGGCCATGCAGGCCGGGCAATGCGCCATCGGGCCGCTGACCTGCCGCGACGTGGACCGTCTGTCGGTGCAGATCGGTGCGGAAGTGCGCGGGTTTGAACCAGAGGCACATTTCGCGCGCGGGTCGCTGTCGCTGCTGGACCGGTTCAGCCAGTTCGCGCTGGTCTCTGCGCGGCAGGCCATGGGGCAGGCGCGGCTGGAGCTGAACGACGCGGCGGCGCTGCGCGCGGGCGTGGTGCTGGGCACGGCGGGCGGCGGGAATATCACGGTCGATGACAATTACCGCACGGTCTATGAGGAAGGGAAAAACCGCGTCCACCCTTTCGTGGTGCCGCGTCTGATGCATAACGCTGCGACCTCGCATCTTTCGATGGAATTCGGGCTGAAAGGGCCGGGTTTCACGGTTTCGACTGCCTGTGCTTCGGCCAATCACGCGATGGGGCAGGCGTTTCAGTTGGTCCGGGGCGGGGCGGCGGATGTGATGCTGACCGGCGGATCAGAGGCGATGCTCTGTTTCGGCGGCATCAAGGCCTGGGAAGGGCTGCGGGTAATGGCGCGCGACACCTGCAGGCCCTTCTCGAAGGATCGTTCGGGCATGGTGCAGGGCGAGGGCGGGGCGGTTTTCGTCTTTGAAGCGCTGGAGCACGCGCAGGCGCGCGGGGCCGAGGTTCTGGCCGAGGTCGCCGGTTTCGGCATGAGCGCGGATGCGGGCGATATCGTCATGCCGGATCTCGACGGGCCGGTGCGCGCGATGCGCGCGGCTTTGCAGGACGCCGGAATGCAGCCCGCAGATATCGGTTATGTCAACGCCCATGGCACTGGCACGGCGGCGAATGACCGGATCGAGGCGCAGGCGTTGCGCGCTGTGCTGGGCGATCATCTGGACCGCGTGCCGGTCTCCTCGACGAAATCCATGCATGGACATCTGATCGGGGCCACAAGTGCAGTGGAATTGCTGGCCGCGCTGATGGCCATCGGCGAGGGCGTGATCGCGCCCACGGTGAATTTCACCGAAGCTGATCCCGAAATCCGGCTTGATCCGGTGCCCAATTCCGCGCGCGCAGCAAAGGTCGATGCGGTGATGTCGAATGCCTTCGCCTTTGGCGGGCTGAATGCTGTGCTGATCCTGAAACGCTTCAAAGCGGCGTAAGCGGGTTCGCGATATGACGTAATCCG
>SKRP01000246.1 GCA_007118445.1 Natronohydrobacter sp. | reverse complement strand
TCACGATCACGGCGGCGGGTTCATAATAGACATTCACTGTGCCCGGCGGCAGCAGCGCGGGTGCGAAGGTGGCCACAAGCGAATAGAGAAACGCCGCCATCGTGCCGACCGCGACAAGGCTGTTCATATCCGGCGCGCCACGGGCCAGCGCGGGAAAGCCAAGCCGGTAGAAACGCAGCCCCGGAAAGGCCATCACCAGCGTGGTCAGCGCGAACTGGATCAGCCAGTTCGTCTGCATCCCGATCGTGTTCATGATCAGATGATGCACTGTCGGGATCATGTGAGACCCCATTTCAAGCGCGAAAACGGGCAGGGTCAGGGCAGTTGCGATGATGACATCGCGGCGCAGATCTGTCGCCTCGGCCTCGCGGCGCGCGGTCAGGGTGTCATCCTCGGTCACAGCGCTGCGGGCGCGTGCGTCATGACCCGCGCGATGAATTGCAGCGATCAGCGTATCCATGTCGGTCGTGCCCGCAACTGTCGCGCGCTCGGTCGCAAGGTTGACATGGGCCTCCGCCACGCCGGGCACGGCCTGCAGCGCGCGTTCGACACGGCCCACGCAAGAGGCACAGGTCATCCCGTCAATCTCGATCTCGACTGTGCGCGCGCCGATATCGAACCCGGCATGTTGCACGGCGTCGCGCAGGGCATCCGGTGCCACCGGGTCCGTGAAGCGAATTTCCGCCCGTTCGGTCGCAAGGTTCACATCCGCCCCCGCCACTCCCGGCACGGCCCGCAAGGCGCGCTCCACGCGGCCCACGCAAGAGGCGCAATGCATCCCCTCGATCGGCAGCGAGCGGGCGGCAAGGGGTTTGGCGGGGGCATTCATGGGGCGACTCACATGATTTCGGACTATTTTGTCCAGAGATAAGGCTTCCCACTGTTGGAAGGTCAAGGAAGTTTCGGGGAAAAAACTGCGGAGAAAAAACTGCGGAGAAAATACTGCGGGGAAAATATTTCAGAGAGTCCCTTGACCTTGCCATCATGGGAGGGCCCATCTGTTGCCGCATCAGGTGAAACCAAGGAGGCTCTGGTGCAATTCCATATCGAGAACATGACCTGCGGCGGCTGCGTGCGCGGTGTCACCCGCGCGATCCACAGCGTCGATCCTGCTGCTGCGGTCGAGGCAGATCCCCCCGCGCGCAAACTGACCGTGCAATCGAAGCTACCGGGCGCAGAATTCCTGCCCGTGCTGACCGCTGCCGGTTTCGACGCCAAAATCCAGTAAGGAGACAGTCATGAAATTTACCAAACTTTCTGCGGCATTCCTGATCGGCACCGCGCTTGCCGTTGGCGGGCTGACTTATGCGCAGGCACAGATGGACCATAGTCAAATGGACCACGGCCATATGGACCATGGTGCCCATGCCGGGCATGGCACCAGCAGCGACGATCCGGTCATCGCCGCCTATATGGCGGTGAATGACGTGATGCATCGCGACATGGATATCGACTTTACCGGCGACGCAGATGTCGATTTCGTGCGCGGCATGATCCCGCACCATCAGGGGGCCATTGATATGGCCAAGGTGGTGCTGGAATATGGTGCCGACCCGGATATCCGCGCGCTGGCCGAAGAGGTGATCGCAGCGCAGGAAGCCGAGATTGCGATGATGCGCGCGTGGCTCGCCGAGCACGGGCACGACTGACAAACAGGCGGCGGGACGGCTGACTGTCCCGCCGGTTTCCGCGCCGGTGGCTCAGATCATCCGCCCGATAAGCAATGCAACCCCTGTCAGAATGAGCGCCTGCATTGCGAATATTCCCAGCGCTGCCAGAAATAGCGTGTGCGGTTGGGTGGCGGGTCGCCGCTGTGCCAGAACCTGCCCTGCCAGCGCCATATGCAGGGGCAGGGCGCTGACCAGCGTCGCGTAGAGATAGACGCCTGACAGATTGGCAAAGCCTGCCGAGCTTGCCAGCGTCGGGCCGGTGACACGCAGCGCCTGCGCCGGGTCGCCGCCAAAAGAGCCGAACAGCATGGCTGAGGCCGGATAGATTGCCAGATGCAGCCCGACAAACGCCCCGATCCGGGCCGGGATATCGAGCGCCAGCACGCGCAGCGGGGCCATCCGCCGGGCGCGCAACTGCGCAAACAGGATCAGCCCCAGCGCGTTGACGACAAACACCACAGGCAGACCATTGGTGACGATCTGGCGCGCAAACCGCCCCAGCGCCGCGCCTGACTGCCACAGATGCG
The DNA here is from genome assembly GCA_007118445.1 of Natronohydrobacter sp. Lineage (GTDB taxonomy): Bacteria > Pseudomonadota > Alphaproteobacteria > Rhodobacterales > Rhodobacteraceae > Roseinatronobacter. The sequence continues at coordinate 5,919 of SKRP01000246.1, read as the reverse complement.
GCCCCAGACCAGGGGCGAGCGCGATATAGAGGGCCAGCACGGGCCCGAGACCCGTGATGCTGAGCAGAGCCACATTTCGCGCAAAGCGACTGAAGGGCAGATGCATGGAAAAATGCCGGTCGAGCCAGGTGATGATATCGCTGTCCTGCCCTCTGGCCATGCGCGCCTCCTGCGGCGGGAAACTGGTCTTATTCCGCGCGTTCGGCCGCTGTGCGCGCTGCCTGAATCTCCTGTATCCGCGCGGGCCAGGTGGAGCGGATAAAGGCCAGGATCGCCTTGATCTCGTGATCGGTCAGGATATCGCCAAAGGCAGGCATGCCCGACTCGAAGGCTACCCCCAGATCGTCAAGATAGGCCTGCCCGCCACGTTTGGTATAGTCGAACAGCATGATGTCGCCATGATGCCAGGTATGTCCCGTCTCGTCATGCGGCGGTGCGGGAAGCAGGCCATCGGGTCCGGGTCGTTGCCAGTCGGGGGCACCTTCCAGTTCTGCGCCGTGGCAGGCGGCGCAATGCTGATCATAGAGCATAGCGCCCGGCTCCGGCTCATCCGAGAGGATCGGGCCAGCTGACATGCAAGCCATCCAACCGAAAAAAGCGGCTGTTTTTGCGCCAGTTGCACGCGGCCAGATCATGATTGTCTCCATCGAATACCCCTTATGCCCTTCGTAACGGATGGCGGACTGATATCCGCGCCTCCTGACCCTGTCGGTCGCTCAATAATCTGCGATGGATGGGCGCGCGGCAAGTTCAGCAGCCTGTTGCCGCCGCTATATGATCCCGGCGGGTTGCCGGTGGTCCGAACTTCGACATCTCTGAGCGTCATTTGAGCGGATTTTTGTCAGGCACTGCATTATTTTCCAGCGGGTTAGTTTGGTGAGATGGGCTGATTTTCGGAAACTTTGTCGTCACAGATTGAACACGCCCCGGCTTTCCGAGAGAGTTTCTTGTTCAAGACCCAGGCGGCATTCTCAAGGCCGTTTGGCTGTTCCTGGAATACGTCCCCCATTTCCGGCGGCGACCGATGCCGAACCAGCCCCGCCGGGGCAGGCGATCATGGGTTTCATGGACGAACAACCCCTTGCGATGGTCGCAGGAAATGCGGAACAAACCGATTGCGCAGCATGGTTCGTGTCCGGGGACTGACATAGACAGCTGTCGTATCAGGGCCTGTTCAGCGACAGAGGATCAGATATCCTTCATCATGTAAAGCCCGTCCCGGATTGCCGCCGCAGCCTGACGTGGTGCCAGAGCATCGCCAATCACCAGAGGCGCAAGGCCAAGCCCGCGCAACACATCGGCCAGGGCAGGATCAGCCCTGTTGCCAGTGGCCAGGACCAGCGTGTCCGCGGCGATTTCCTGTTCGACGCTGGTCAGAAGCGAGATGCAGCGCGCCGCCTGCCCGGTCCATTCGATGATCGCATGTTCGGTCACAAAGCGCACGCCCAGCCGCGCCAGTTCCGCCCGCGCCGTCCCGTCCGAGGCCATGCGCGCCAGCGCCTGCGCACCCATCGCATCTGGCGTGACGACAGTGACCGCATGGCCTGCCGCCGCCAGATGCCAGGCCGTGCCGACCCCGCGCCAGTGCCCGCCTTCGTCCAGCAAGACGACATTCTGGCCCGGACGCGCGGCGCGCGACATGATATCCTCCACTGTGGCCACATTTCCGCGCTCTGCTCCGGGCAATTGCGCGATATGGGGCAGGGCCTTCTGGAAGCCGGAGGCATCGGGCTGCGCCCCGGTGGCCAGCACCACGCGCGCAGCATCCATCGCGGCGATTTCCTCGGCCTCCATAAAGGTGTTCAGACGGATATCGACCCCGAGCTTGTTCAACTGGCGTTCATACCAGTCGATCAGATCCAGGATCTGGGCGCGGCGCGGTTGCAGCCCGGCCAGACGGAACGCCCCGCCGAGATGCGGGGCGGCCTCAGCCAGGATCACGTCATGGCCGCGCAAGGCGGCGACGCGCGCGGCCTCCAGCCCGGCAGGACCGCCGCCGACCACCAGAACGCGCTGCGGGGTTTCGGTCGGAGCGAACCGCCCGCCGCCCCATTCATGCTCATGCCCGACCGAGGGGTTGATCAGGCAGGAGATGTAATAGTCGCGCCCGCGCCGCCCCCAGCATTGCTGATTGCACGACAGGCAGCCACGGATATCCTGCGCTCGACCCGCCTGCGCCTTGGTCACAAGATGCGGATCGGCGATCTGGCCGCGCACGATGGCCACCAGATCGGCCTGACCGGCGCCCAGCACAGTATTGGCGTTCTCGGGCGTCCGAATGCCCGCTTCAGCGATGACGCGCGCCTTCAGCCCGGCGGATTTCAGAGCCGCCGCCAGATCGACGCCCAGATTTTCAGCGAACTGGAAGCTGGGGATGATCTTCTGAAAGGCGATATAGCTGCCCGCGCCGACCGTCACATAATCCATCATCGCCTCGGCATCATGCCGGGCGATGATGCGCTGCATTTCGTCCCGGTCAGGCAGCACGTTGCTTTCGAGATCCTCAGAGACCGACAGCCCGATGATGAACTCCTCCCCGCAGGCGGCACGGATGCGGCGCAGGATTTCGCGCGACAGCCGTGTGCGGTTTTCCAGCGACCCGCCCCATTGATCGCTGCGCTGGTTGGAAAACGGCGTCCAGAACTGGTCAAGCAGGCTGTGATAGGCCGCCCAGACCTCGACCCCGTCAAAGCCTGCCTTCTGGCAGCGCAGCGCGGCCTGCACGAAACCGTCGATGGTGTCCTCGATTTCGGCCTCGGTCATGGCGTGGCTGCCATCATTGTCGTGATAGCTCGGCCCGCCCGAAGGCGACCAGTTTGCATGCCAGCTATTATCCCAGTCGCCATGCGCGCCGACATGGTAAAGCTGCTGGATCATCACCGCGCCTTCGGCCTTGCAGGCATCCGTCAGGCGCTGGAAAGGCGCGATCACGCTGTCGCAACCGGGGCGGAAATTGCCACGCGTCAGCACGGCGGCAGGATGCACAGGCATCGGCTCGACCGTGATCATCGCTGCGCCGCCGCGCGCGCGTTCCAGATAATAGCCCAGATGCCGGTCACCGGGCAGGCCACCCTCGGCCATGTTGGTGGTATGTGCGCCAAAGACGATCCGGTTGCGCAGGGTCTTGTGGCGCAGGGTCATTGGTTTGAAGACGTGGCTCAGGCCCATGCGGTCAGATATCCTTCATCAGCCGTAGCGCGTCATAAATTGCGGCATGGGTGTTGCGCGCGCTGACCGCGTCGCCGATGCGGAACAGGCGGAAGCGGCCTTCGGGATTGCGGATCAGGTCTTGCGCGCGTCCTGCGACCAGGGCGTCGTGATCCACGGCGCCCAGATTTGCCGACAGGGGTTTCAGTGCGAAATACAGATCATCCAGCGGCATGGTGCCGTAATTGACCACCACCTGATCATAGTGCCGGGTCGTGCAGTGGTCGCTGTAATCGGTGCCGATCGTGGCGCGCAGGCGGTTGCCGTCGCGCGCCACGTCCAGCAGGCGGCGCGCGACCGTGAAGGTGGTATCCCTGTCCTGCAGAGCGCGCATATAGGGGACAAGGTTCATGCCCATGATCTCGGGGGCGAAACTGCGGTCGGGGGTCATCACCTCGACCCGCGCGCCTGCATTGGCCGCGACCTCGGCGGCCATCAGGCCGGGATGGTCGCCTGCCTCGTCATAGACCAGCACATGCGCGGCGGGTTTCACATCGCCTGCGATCATGTCCCAGGCGCTGATCACATGCGGGTTTTCCGCGCTGGTCTCAAACAGTTCGGTATTGGGCAGACCGCCTGTGGCGATGATCACCACATCCGGATCAAGCGCAGTGATATCATCAGCTTCCGCAAAGGTATTGAAATGAAACACCACATCACGGGCCGCGCATTGGGCCATGCGCCAGTCGATGATGCCGATCATCTCGCGTCTGCGCGGGTTCTGCGCGGTCAGACGAATCTGGCCGCCGGGATCGGGCTGGGCCTCGAACACAGTGACATCATGCCCGCGCTCGGCGGCGACGCGCGCGGCTTCCAGCCCGGCGGGGCCTGCGCCGACCACGACCACCCGCTGGCGCGTCCCGGCAGGGGGGATCTGGTGCGGCATGCTCAGCTCGCGGCCTGTGGCGGCGTTATGGATGCACAAAGCCTCACCCGCCTGATAGATGCGGTCCAGACAATAGGTGGCACCCACACAGGGGCGGATATCATCCTCGCGCCCCTCGCGGATTTTCTGCACGATATGCGGGTCGGCCATATGCGCGCGGGTCATGCCAACCATATCCAGCAGCCCCGAGGCCACCGCATGGCGCGCCGTCGCCACATCGGGAATACGCGCGGCATGAAAGGTGGGCATCCCCGTGGCCGCGCGCACAGCGCCCGCGAAATCCAGATGCGGCGCATAGGCCATGCCCTGCACCGGGATCACATCGGTCATGGCCGGGTCGGTATGGATGCGTCCGCGAATGACGTTGAGGAAATCGACCATTCCGCAGGCAGCCAGCCGCTTCGAGATCTCCAGCCCCTCGGCGGCATCAATGCCCCCCTTCGCCACCTCGTCGGCGGTATAGCGCACACCGACGATAAACCCGTCGCCCACCCGCGCCCGAATGCCGCGCAGCACATCCATCAGCAGTTGCATCCGGGTGTCCAGATCATGCCCGCCATAAGGCCCGTCCAGATCATTGGTCAGGGGCGACCAGAACTGATCGAGCAGATGACCATAGACCTGCAATTCCACCCCATCCATGCCGCCCGCCTGCATCCGTTCCGTGGCATCCGCGAAATCGGCGATGATCCGCGCGATATCCCAATCCTCGGCCAGTTTCGGAAAAGCCCGATGCGCGGGTTCGCGGTGTTTGCTGGACGAGACCGAGGGCAGCCAGTCGCCCTTGTTCCAGCCTGTGCGCCGCCCCAGATGGGTCAACTGGATCATCACGGCGCAGCCATGCTCATGGCAGGCATGACTCAGCGCCCGGATATGGGGGACGACCTCATCCTTCCAGGCCAGGATATTGTTGAACACAGGCGGGCTGTCGCGCGACACGGCGGCTGACCCCGCAGTCATCGCCAGCGCCACACCGGCCTGCGCGCGCGCAGCGTGATAGGCGATATAGCGCGCCTTGGGCATGCCCTCTTCGGGATAGGCCGGTTCATGCGCTGTGGTCATGATCCGGTTGCGCAAGCTCAGGTGTTTCAACTGGTAGGGCTGGAGCAGCGGATCGTTCGACATGGGTCCCTCTCAATACCACGCATCGGGCATCGCGGCCTTCCTGCGCGCAACGAAATCACTCAGCGCCTCGGCCACGCCCGTATCCATGGGCGGTGGCTGATAGCGCGCCAGCACATCCTTCCAGCGCTGGTTGGCGCGCTCGGCAGCGTCCACACTGCCAGTCTCGAACCAGGTTTCATAGGTGCGATCATCATTGAAGCCACTGTCCCAATAGGCTGTTTCATAATGGCGCAACGTGTGATCCGTGCCGAAGAGATGCTCGCCCGGGCCGTATTGCGCCAGCGCTTCAAAGGCCAGTGTATCGTCATTGACCTCCAGCCCCGCCAGATAGGCATGCAGCGCGCCGCACATATCCATGTCCATGATCATCTTCTCATAGGACATCGACAGCAGCCCATCGACGAAACCTGCGGAATGCAGGATGTAATTTGCGCCGCCCTGAATGGCCGACATCATCGACATCATGCCCTGCTGCAGCGCCTGCCCGTCGGGCGCTTTCGAGGTGCTGAAATTCCCCGCGCAGCGCAAGGGCAGGTTCAGCCGCCGCGCCAACTGCCCCATGACCAGCGAGCCCAGCGCAGGTTCCGGCGTGCCGAAAGTCGGCGAGCCCGTGCGCAGCGACATGGATGACAGGAAGGCCCCCAGCACCACAGGCGCGCCGGGGCGGACCAGCTGCGCCAGCGCGCAGGAGGCCATGGTTT
>SKRP01000007.1 GCA_007118445.1 Natronohydrobacter sp. | reverse complement strand
TTGACGATACCCAGATCGCCCGCCTTGGTGGCCGCGTAATTCACCTGACCGAACTGGCCCTTCTGACCATTGATCGAGGAAATCACCACCACACGCCCGAATTTGCGCTCGCGCATCCCCGGCCAGATCGGGTGCACCGTGTTGAACACGCCGGTCAGGTTGGTGTCGATCACCTCTTTCCACTGCTCAGGCGTCATCTTGTGGAACGGCGCGTCGCGCGTGATCCCGGCATTGGCAACGACAACCTCGATCGGCCCAAGATCGGCCTCGACCTGCGCCAGCCCGGCCTTGGATGCGTCATAATCGGCTGCGTTCCATTTATAGGTCTTGATGCCGGTCTCTTCGGTAAAAGCCGCCGCTGCCGCATCATTGCCCGCATAAGTTGCAGCCACAGTGTAGCCCTTGGCTGCCAGCTCCTTCGAGATCGCCGCACCGATGCCGCGCGATCCACCTGTGACGAGTGCCACTCTTGCCATTCTGTCCCCTCCTATCAGGAATTGCCTTGACGAAATATGTGCTATCGAAGCCAGCAAGGTTGCGCAAGATTATTGCGCAACCTTTTTCAGCTTAGCGCTCCAGGCACAGGGCCACGCCCATGCCACCGCCGATGCACAGCGTCGCCAGACCCTTTTTCGCGTCGCGGCGCTGCATCTCGAACAGCAGCGTGTTCAGAACCCGGCACCCCGAAGCCCCGATCGGATGGCCGATGGCGATAGCACCGCCATTCACGTTCACTTTCTCGACATCCCAGCCCATATCCTTGTTCACAGCACAGGCTTGGGCGGCAAAGGCTTCATTGGCTTCGATCAGGTCCAGATCCTCGGGTTTCCAACCAGCCTTGGCCAGCGCCTTGCGGCTGGCATAGATCGGCCCGACACCCATGACCGACGGATCAAGCCCGGCAGTCGCGTAGCTTGCGATCCGTGCCAGCGGCGTCAGGCCACGCTTCTCGGCCTCTTCCGCGCTCATCAGCATGACCGCTGCTGCACCATCATTCAGACCGGAAGCATTGGCCGCTGTGACCGTACCATCCTTCGAGAAGGCCGGGCGCAGCTTGGCCATCGATTCGAGCGTCGCACCGTGGCGGATATATTCGTCCTGATCGACCACGATATCGCCCTTGCGCGTCTTGACTGTGAAAGGCGCGATTTCGTCGGCAAATCTGCCGGCTTTCTGCGCCGCTTCCGCCTTGTTCTGGCTGGCCACAGCAAATGCGTCCTGCTCGTCGCGGCTGATCTGCCATTGCTGGGCCACGTTTTCAGCGGTGGTGCCCATGTGATAGCCGTTGAACGCATCCCACAGACCATCCTTGATCATCGAATCGATCATCTTCATGTCGCCCATCTTCTGTCCCGCGCGCAGATGCGCGACATGGGGCGACATCGTCATGTTTTCCTGCCCGCCCGCCAGCACGATGGAGGCATCCCCGAGCTGAATATGCTGCGCACCCAGCGCCACCGCGCGCAGGCCGGAACCACAGACCTGATTGAGCGACCAGGCAGAGGATTCGATGGGCAGACCCGCATTGACATGCGCCTGACGCGCCGGGTTCTGGCCTTGTCCTGCGGTCAGCACCTGACCCAGAATCGTCTCCGACACTTCTGCCTTGTCAACGCCAGCGCGTTCAACCACGGCTTGCAGCACAGCGGAACCCAGATCATGCGCGGGCGTGTTGGCAAAAGCACCACCGAAAGTGCCGACAGCCGTGCGCGCGGCGGAAACAATAACAACATTGGTCATGAGAACTCCTTTCCCTATCCAGTCTCATATCTGACATCACGGGCTTGTGCCCCGGACCGTCAGATCCCCCGACCGTTCTATCACGCAATATCCACAGCGCAATCATGCAACCGGGGGTGCGCGCGCAAACAGCACGGCTGCAAGCGACATATCCTGTAGGTGATCGGCAGCTTTGTTCCGGATGATATCACAGACTGTTTCTGCAAAATCCGGGCGCGCTGCATGGACAGACCCCTTAACATTCGATTAATCTGCATCTAAAGGAAGGGTCATGGAAAAGCGCGCTGCGAAATATCACCTCGGCCAGGTCGTCCGACACCGCAAGCATCCGTTCCGCGGTGTCATCTTTGATGTGGATGCGGCATTTTCCAACACCGAGGAATGGTACAGGTCCATCCCCGAAGGTGCGCGGCCCAATCGCGACCAGCCCTTTTACCATCTGCTGGCAGAGAATGACGACAGTTTTTATGTCGCCTATGTGTCCGAGCAGAATCTTGTCCCGGATGATGTGGGGGGGCCTGTGGACCACCCCGATGTCAGCGAGTTGTTCGGGGATTTTCGCGACGGGCATTATCCGTTGCAGATCGCACTGAACTGAGCGGTTCGTCGACACAGCCTGCCACTTCGCATCACTGGCGCATATTGCTGAAAGCACATTCCGGCGTCGAGCTTTCGGATATGCGCAGAAATTGGAGCAGAGCGGAGTGGCCGAATGGCAGCGCACGCAACCCGCTTGGCAGGCTGCTGAAGAAGTCGCACCTCAAAGGCTTGCACAAGAAATAGGTAGCTTTTCAGGCGCTCTCGTCGACATGACACAAACGCGGCGAGATCAGCATCAACATGCTCGACCAGAGAACTGGGCACCTGAGGCTTTTTCAGCAGCCTGTTAGGGCAACAACAGCTCTGCGGCGAGCCGGAAAAAGTACCACGACCAAGTGATGAAAACGGGGATCGACCAGGGGACGACGATACGAAATGCAGCGCTCTGCCATGCAAAACAGGTATCGGCCAGGTTGTGTCATTCCAAGCGGCACTCCTGACCACCTAGACACTTGCCCCCGCGAGACATTATCCGGACCATGCGTGACGCGATCAGCAACGGGCATCTTCGGATGTAACGGACACCCCGAAGATCAGGCGGCAGAGTGGCGTGGGAACCGGAAACTGAGCTTGTTTCGCCCTTTTTCCCGCGCGTAGCATAGCGATTGCGACATGGTACGGATGATGAACCAGCCATATCCCCCTTCCCTGACCTGGGCTGGTTCAGGTGCAGAATGACCCAAGCCAGAGGGGTCGAAGGCGATACCGGTATCGACCAATTCACATAACAACCCGTCATCTACAACATGCAGCGACAGGCTGATCTCTCCTGTCTGGCCCGAATAGCCATGACGCGCGATGTTCGTCATGGCTTCTGCCAGCACGAGCTTCAGATCATCGATCCTGTCCTGCGGAAACCCCTGCTTTCTCAAAAAACCCTCTGCTTCTGCGAGCAAGGTCCGGATGGACCATAAATCCCCCTTGCATGCGGCCCGAAACCGGGCCTCAGTTTCGGACTGGCCCGTCATGCCGCCATTCCGCACAGGACTGAGATAGCTTGGTTCAGCATTGGCCCGCTTCCCTGTCATCTTCTTTTCAGGCAGGCATCACTCCGCCGCTTCGATATCGTCTGTTTCCGGAGCGCGATCGTGAATTCTGAAAACCGTATCCATGCGTGTCAGCCGGAACAGTTTGCGTACATTTTCCGACAGCGCCGCGATTTCAAGCGGGCGGTCAGGACCAAGTTGCTTCATCACCCCGACAATTGCCCCCAGACCGCTGCTGTCCAGAAACTGCACTTGCGCCAGATCCAGAATCACCGGCGCGCCTGGCGTTGCCGTGATGTCGCGAATGATATCCTTGAAGCGGATCGCCACAGCGGCGTCGAGCCGCGTTTCCTGGACGGAAATGACCAGCGCATCCCCGGCGCGCCCATGAGTTACCTGCATTATCGGCCCTTTCACGCTATTGCATTCCGCAAGATTAGCGCCGAAACCTTACCAAGTGGTTGCCAAGGGCAGGTCAGAAGGAGGAGATCAGAATGCGCGAGGTTGCGATCCTGGGGGCGATGCGCACGGCAATGGGTGGGTTGCAGGGTGTGTTTGCGGGCTGCCCGGCCGCCACGCTCGGCGGTGCAGCCATCAGCGGGGCGCTTGATGATGCCGGGCTTGCGCGCGAACAGGTGGAGGAGCTGCTGATGGGCTGTGTGCTGCCTGCGGGTCAGGGACAGGCCCCGGCGCGTCAGGCCGGGTTCGAGGCCGGGCTGGGCGAAGGCGTGCCCGCGACGACGCTCAACAAGATGTGCGGCTCAGGTATGAAGGCCGCGATGGTCGCGCATGACCAGATTGCCCTTGGCCAGACCGGGATCATGGTCGCAGGCGGCATGGAGAGCATGTCCGAGGCCCCTTATCTCTTGCCGAAAATGCGCGCGGGCGCGCGGCTCGGGCATGGGCAGGTGATTGATCACATGTTCCTGGACGGGCTGGAAGACGCCTATGACAAGGGCCGCCTGATGGGCACATTTGCCGAGGATTGCGCCGCGCATTTCCAGTTCACGCGGGATGCGCAGGATGAGTATGCCTTGCGCTCGCTCTCGAATGCGCTGGCGGCACAAGAGGCCGGGGCCTTCGCGCGGGAGATCGCGCCTGTGGATCTGGCCTCGCGCAAGGGCAGCGTGAGCGTGGTCGAGGATGAACAACCGGGCGCGGCGCGGCCCGAGAAGATCCCGCATCTGCGCCCCGCCTTTCGCAAGGACGGGACCGTGACTGCGGCGAACAGCTCGTCGATCTCGGACGGGGCGGCGGCGCTGGTGTTGGGATCACTGGCTACGGCAGAGGCGCAGGGCGTCGCGCCGCGTGGCTTCATTCGGGGTCATGCGAGCCACGCGCAGGCACCGGGCTGGTTCACGACTGCGCCTGTGCCTGCCGCGCGCAAGCTTATGGAACGGCTGGGCTGGCGTGTCGCGGATGTCGATCTGTGGGAGGTGAACGAGGCTTTTGCCGTGGTGCCGATGGCCTTCATGCAGGAAATGGGCTTGCCGCGCGAGGTGGTCAACGTCAATGGCGGCGCCTGCGCGCTGGGCCATCCCATCGGGGCCTCGGGCGCGCGGATCATGGTGACGCTGCTCAATGCGCTGGAGGCGCGCGGCCTGAAGCGCGGGATCGCGGCCATCTGCATCGGCGGCGGCGAAGGGACGGCGATCGCGATCGAACGCGCGTGACCGCGAAAGGGGGCCCGGTCTTGCCCCCCATCGAGGGGGGGCGCGACCGGGTCGCAGGGGCGCTGGCGCTGCCTGCTCCGTCTGCAATGAGAGGATTGGCATGGATTATGAGGGGTTGGCTGCGCGGATTGCAGCATTGACCGAGGGCGAGGACGACATGGTGGCGTTGATGGCCACAATCGCCTGCGAAGTGCATCATTCCGACGCGCGGTTTCACTGGACCGGCTTCTACCGGGTGACGGAACCGGGCGTGCTGAAGATCGGACCCTATCAGGGCGGGCATGGCTGTCTGGTCATTCCGTTTTCACGCGGGGTTTGCGGGGCCTGCGCGCGCACGCAGCGGGTGCAGCTTGTGGCCGATGTCAACGCCTTCCCCGGTCATATCGCCTGTTCGAGTTCGACACGGTCGGAACTGGTCCTGCCGGTCTTCGATGCCTCCGGCGCACTGGTCGCGGTGTTCGATATCGACAGCGACGACCCGGATGCTTTCACGCAAGAGGATGCAGATGCGCTGGCAGCGATCCTGAAAGCTGTATTCGGGCGGAACGTGCTGCGATGATCGACTGGGACGATGCCTTTCAGAACGCGGCTTATATCGCCGGGGCAGAGGGTTATCCGGCGCAATGGGCCGCGCAGGCGCAAGCCTTTCGGGACAGGGCGCGGGGAGAGCTGGACCTATCCTATGGCGCGCATCCGCGCGCTGCGCTGGACCTGTTCCGGCCCGAGCGCGCGCCGCGCGGGCTGGTCGTTTTTGTGCATGGCGGCTACTGGCTGAAATTCGACAAGAGTTTCTGGTCCCATCTCGCAACCGGACCGCTTGCGCAAGGCTGGGCCGTGGCTCTGCCAAGCTACACACTTGCCCCGGAAGTCACCATTGATCAGATCACAGCGCAGATCAGCAAGGCGATCACCCATGCAGCACGGCTTGTTGCAGGACCGATCCGGCTGGCCGGGCATTCCGCAGGCGGCCATCTGGTCACGCGGATGATCTGCGCGGACAGCCCGCTTGCGCCCGCGTCCCGTGAACGGATCGCGGGGGTTGTCTCGATCTCTGGCCTGCATGATCTGCGCCCGCTCATGGCGACACAGATGAACAGCCAGCTTCGCCTGACACCCGCGATTGCCGCGCTTGAAAGTGCCGTGAAGCACAGGCCCCTGCCCGGCATCCCGGTCACGGCCTGGGTCGGCGGGCTGGAACGCCCGGAATTCCTGCGCCAGTCGGCCCTGTTGCGCGAAGCCTGGGCCGGGACAGAACTGGAGGTCGCGCCCGCGCGGCATCATTTCGATGTGATCGCAGATATGTGCGATGCACAGAGCGCCCTGACGCGCAGGATCGCACCGGCGCAGTAAAGCAAACTGTTCGAAAGTGTTTCCCGGTTTCGAGCTTTTCGACATGCGATAGACATAGATCAGGGCGGGGCGCGTGGATGGTGAGCTGTGCGACCCGCTCTTGCGCTGCAGCGCCCGACCAGAGACCCCGGTGACCCCTGGCGCGAACTGCATTGAAGTGAGCACCCGGCCTGACAGACCGGGTGCCCGAAAGTGCTGAAAAGGGCTGCATGAAATTTGCTGACCCCAATTGCAAAGACCCGCCCGATCCTGGCCTTGCGACACGCAAGAACCTTCGGAAATGCGAGCAGCGCAGGGGTAATACGCCGTTACCGTGTTGTCGCAAAACAGGCGTGGTGAACGCAATATGTGGTTTCCCACATGTGGCCGTCAGACCATGTTGCCCAGCCAGTCCGCACGATTAGCAAGCTGCGCCGCCGTCTGCTCAAGGTCGCGCAGTCGGCGGTCCGGGCAATCCGGCTGCCCGATCAGACCAAGCCCGGCGGCAAGGGTCAGCATATGCCGGTCATTGCGCGCCGACAGCCGCTGGCGCACGCGCTCCATATGCTGCCCGACCGAGTTTTCATGCGCATGGCCCGTGATCTCGATGATTTCCTTGTCCAGCAACCCCTGCGCGCGCAGTGAGAGGATCTTCAGATTGGCCTCGGTCAAACCCGTCGCGGCGATGACCTCCTGCCGCCAACAGGCAAGGTCATGGAACTGCCGACACAATTCCACAACGATATGGCCATGACGGGCGAAAAAGGCATCATGCTGGTCCGGCGACATGCTGGAAGAATGCAGCCCCATGCCGCCAACCAGCCCGCGCGCGCGCAGCGACAGGAAGAACCCCGATTTCAGATAGTCACGCGCACGGTTGGGGACTTCAGCAAAACGGGCCGGGATTTCCTCGGCATCAGCGGCGCGAAACACCTGTGATTGTAGCAACACGCCTTCGCGCAGGGCGACATGCAGCACGGACAGATCCTTTGTGCCGAGCGCATCCGTATTGTATTGCGTCATCCATTCGGCATCGATCCCGCTTTCCTTGAGCAGGAAACGCGACAGCAACGCCTCGACCGAGGAGAATTCGAACCCCACCCCATAGGTGAAGCCGTCATAGCCGAATTCGGATTTCAGGAAATCCGCAAACAGGGACATCCGCTTGTCGAGCACCGCTTCATCCCGGATACGCGCCATCACTGCGATTGCATCATACAAAATCGTGTCCTCCCGGCGCCACCATTCGCCCCTTTGTCAAGAAGTGGCGCACAGAAAATCAGATCAAGGGCAAAACCCAAAAACAAGGCCGGGATGGCTGCGCTGACGCTTTTTCAATCGTCGTTTGCGGGCGCAGCAGATGCGCACGGGTGAAGCCATGTCAATTCGCACCACAAACTGTCATGGCAGGGTTTGCCTTTTGCGCGGCTTTGCGCAAAACTCCGTGGCAAGAGATGGGGAGAGTGACAGATGAATGCATTGAAAACAGCGGCCATCGCCGCGCTGGCACTGGGGGCGGCGAGCGTGGCCAAGGCCGATCAGGTGACCGTCGGCATGATCACCACGCTATCGGGCGGCGGTGCAGGGCTGGGGGTGGATGTCCGTGACGGCTTCCAGCTGGCGCTGGATATGGCCGGTGAGCACGATATCCGGCTGGTGGTCGAGGATGACGCGCAACGCCCGGAACTGGCGGTGCAGATTGCGGAGCGCATGATCCTGTCGGAGCGCGCGGATATCCTGACCGGGATCATCTGGTCGAACCTTGCAATGGCGGTGGTGCCCTCCACGGTCGCGC
>SKRP01000339.1 GCA_007118445.1 Natronohydrobacter sp. | reverse complement strand
TCTGCGCCGCGATCGAAGCCGCCGAGACCGGCGCATCCGTGATCATTCTGGAAGCTGCGCCCGAGCATATGCGCGGCGGCAATTCGCGCCACACGCGCAATTTCCGCTGTATGCATCAGGGTCCGCTCTCTGTGCTGACCGATACATATGACGAAGACGAATATTTCGAGGATCTGCTGCGCGTGACCGGGGGGCAGACCGACCCGGATCTCGCGCGCCTTGCGATCAGGACCAGCGAAGCCTGTCTGCCCTGGATGGAACAGCATGGCGTGATCTTTCAGGGCGCGCTTTCGGGCACGCTGTCGCTTGACCGCACCAATGCGTTTTTCCTGGGCGGCGGCAAGGCGCTGGTCAATGCCTATTACGCCTGCGCCGAAGATCTGGGCGTCACCATCCGCTACAATGCCGAAGTGCGCCATATCGATCTGAGTGAGGGGCACTTTACGGCTGCGATCCTGACGGATGGCACAAGGGTCGAGGGGCGCGCGGTAGTCCTCGCCTCGGGCGGGTTTCAGGCCGATCTGGACTGGCTGACCCGCGCCTGGGGGCCAGAGGCCGCGAATTTCCTGATCCGTGGCACGCCTTATAATCGCGGTGTGGTGCTGCGCGATGTGCTGGATCAGGGCGCTCTGTCGGTGGGCGATCCCACGCAATGCCATTGCGTCGCCATTGACGGGCGCGCGCCGAAATTCGACGGCGGTATCGTCACGCGGCTGGATTGCGTGCCCTATGCGCTGGTCGTCAATCGCGACGCCGCGCGTTTCCATGACGAAGGCGAAGATGTCTGGCCCAAGCGCTATGCGATCTGGGGGCGGCTGGTCGCGGGGCAACCTGATCAGATCGCCTATGCGATCACCGATCAGAAAGCACAGGGTCTGTTCATGCCGCCGGTCTTTGACCCCATGCAGGCCGACACGCTGGACGGGCTGGCGCAGGCGCTGGGGCTATCGGGCGATGGCTTGCGCCGCACTGTCGCGGAATACAACGCTGCCTGCCGCGATGGCCCATTCACGCCGGGCGTGCTGGACGGGCTGGCCACGGACGGGCTGGACCCGCCCAAGACCAACTGGGCCCGCCCGCTCGATACGCCGCCCTATTACGGCTACATGCTGCGCCCTGGTGTGACCTTCACCTATCTGGGGCTGAAAGTCACCGAGCGCGCGCAGGTGCAGGGCGCGCATGGGTTGCTGCCCAATGTCTGGGCAGCAGGCGAGATCATGGCCGGATCGATCCTGGGTCAGGGCTATCTGGCAGGGTTCGGCATGACCATCGGCACAGTATTCGGACGCATCGCAGGACAGGAGGCCGCCGCCCATGTTGGATAACCCGTTATCAGAGGAAGCTGCGCGCCAGTTCCGGATCTGCAATTCCTGCCGCTATTGCGAGGGCTATTGCGATGTGTTCCCGCAGCTCTTTTCCTTGCCCGAAATGAGTGCCGCACAGGCCACCCATCTGGCCAATCTGTGCCATAACTGCCGGGGCTGCTACTATGCCTGCCAATACGCCCCGCCGCATGAGTTCGATCTGAACCTGCCCGCCGTGCTGGCCGAGTTGCGGCAGGACACATGGGAACGCCACGCCCGACCCCAGGCGCTGGCACGGGTGTTTCACAGTCATGGCGTTGCGGTCGCCGCAGCCCTGATCGCGGGTTTCGCGCTTCTGTTCTTCGCGATGGCGGCGCTGCGCCCTGAAAGCGGCGAGGGTTTCTATGCCTATCTGAGCCATAACGCGATGGTGTTGATCTTCGCCCCGGCCTTTGTGTTGCCGCTGCTGGGGCTGGCGCTTTCGCTGCGCAGCTATTGGCGCGAGATTGGCGGCGGCTGGGTTACATGGGCGGATCTGCGGCGCATGGGCGGGTCCGTGGCGCGGATGAAGAACCTGTCCGGCGGGGCCGGGCAGGGGTGCAATTTCGAGCAGGGCGCGCGCTATTCCAATGCCCGCCGCCATGCGCATCAGGCGACACTCTGGGGCTTTGTGATGTGCTTTGCCGCGACCTCGGTCGCAACGCTGATGCATTATGGCTTCGGCTGGGAAGCGCCCTATCCGTTCTGGTCGCCGCCGAAACTGCTGGGGGTGCCGGGGGGGATATTGCTCTGCCTTGGCACAGGCGCGCTGGCCTGGCTGAAATTGCGCGCAGAGAAGGGCCTTGGCGCGGCGCGGGTCTGGGGTGGCGAAATGGCGTTCGTGCTGTTGCTGTTCACGGTCTCGGCCACAGGACTGGCGCTTTATGCAGCCACCGGCACCGGGGCCGTGCCCGCGCTGCTGGCGCTGCATCTGGGTGCTGTTCTGACATTCTTCGTGCTGACACCCTATACCAAGATGGTGCATGGGTTCTACCGCATGGCCGCGCTCATGCGCCGGGGCTGAGCGCGGGCGACAACCCGCAGCAGATAGCGCGCTGGCGGGGGCCGGGCCTGACAATCCGGCCTCGCGCGGTCCCGTTCCACCTGTTAGTCAGGCAGTGCAACGCCCCCGTGAAGGATTTGACGATGGATGATCTGACCCGCCACCACAATGAGAAGATGAAGCGCATCAAGGCCGCGCGCGATGAAATGATGAAAACCAAGACCGAGGAAAAGGGCCTGATCATCGTCCATACGGGCGCGGGCAAGGGGAAATCCTCGTCAGGTTTCGGCATGATCATGCGCTGCATCGCGCATGGGATGCCCTGCGCCGTGGTTCAGTTCATCAAGGGCAACTGGAATACCGGCGAGAAATCCCTGCTGCGCACGCGGTTTGATCAGGAATGCCGGTTCTTTGTCTCGGGCGAGGGGTTTACCTGGGAAACACAGGACCGCGAGCGCGATGTGGCAGCGGCCCAGCGTGGCTGGCGCATCGCGCAGGAGCAGATCCTGGATCCTGCCATCCGCTTCGTGCTGCTCGATGAGATCAATATCGCGCTGCGCTATGACTATCTTGATATTGATGAGGTCGTGAATTTCCTGCTCACCCGCAAACCGGCGATGACCCATGTCTGCCTGACCGGGCGCAATGCCAGGCCGGAACTGATCGAGGCCGCCGACCTTGTGACCGAGATGACGCAGGTCAAGCACCCGTTCCGCGACGGGATCAAGGCGCAGTCGGGTATAGAGTTCTGACCCGGCGCAGGAACGTGCCAAGCTCCTGGACAGGATTTCAGACGGGTTTCGTCCTCCATGCTGTATGTAACAGTCGGCTTTACGCGCGACCTGGCCCAGTATCGCGCTCATTACCCGAGGTGGAAATATGGTGAATCGAGGGCAAACTGCCGAAGGCGGTCGGGTCTCGTTCATCTGTCCGGAAATCTGGATCAGCTTCTCCGTTGCAACGAGCCTGTCAATCCCGCCCTGCAGCAGCGAAATCATCGCGAGCGGTATCGCAACCGCGCCATGTCGGTCCGCATGGATCAGATCCTCTTGCGCGACCCGTAGCCGGAAAACAGTCACGCGCGCGCCGAGGCGGCGGACAGGCACAAAGCCATTGCATGCCCCCCCCCCGAGCCTGCAATGACCGGAAAACCCTCGGGTAGATCGCCGAGATTGCGCATCATCCCATTGGTCAGCGCCCGGACATGCCGAAACCCTTGTGAATGGTGGTGTTCACTTCACCCCGGTTAGCGCCGATACAACCAGGATAATCCGGATCCTCGATCAGCGCGCCCGATGGGCGGGACGCATCATTCATGGCCATGGCGCGGATACGAGCGTTCAGACAGTAAATAGCGGGTAGGCATGCGCATCAGGAGCGGTAACATGACGGCCATGTCGATAAGGCAACAATGCGGCCCCTCGTCATTTACCCAGCAGATATGGGGGCGGAAATTGTTGCGCGGTAATCCGTCAAGCGCATGCTCCAGCGCTGTGACAGGGGGGGCGGCCATGGTCAGAAATCCGGCATCGCTCAAAGCCGTGACGAGCATATGCCGCGACAATGCCAGTTCCGGGCCGTCGAGCCGCGGCGCCTGCCCGGCCTCGAGAAAGGTGCAGTATGCCACGCGCATCGCATCGGCCAGCGCGTCGAGACAGGCTTGGCGGTCTGGAAAATAGGCGTTTTGCAGGAAGAGTGAAATCACACCGCGCGAGGCCGCATTCATGCACCAAGTTCGACACCATGCGCGTCGATGGCCGCTTGCAGATTGGCGATATCCCTTTTCAGCGCATCCTGCCCCTTGCTTTCCACGGGCCCTGTGCATCGCGGGCGCGCACAGGTGGGGGTGCCGCCGGATTCTGCAAGCCGTTCAGGTAAGCCGGGAATGAGTTTCAGATCAGCAGGCGCATTGCGCGGGCTGGCGCCGGAAAAACCTGTGTTGCGGTCCTTGAGATAAGCGGCATAGCTGATCTTCGAGCATTCACCATCCGCGACGATATCCATGCCGGGCTCTTTCCGGATGCGGAGCTTTTCCATCATCGTATCTGCCATGCAGGCATTGACAGCGACTGTGTCACGGGTCGCGCTGCGGTCGCGGGTGAAGAGGAAGTCGACCACAGTTTGCGAGCGCGGGAGTGAGCCGTCATGGGTGGTGCATGATGGCATGATCTGGTCCTGTAGCTTGGCGGGGTTGGGGGCGCTGCCCCCGGCCTGCGGCCTCCCCCGGAGTATTTTTGGCAAGATGAAGTCAGCAGGATTGCGTCGGGCCTGCGAGGTCGTCGATGTTGATCGCGCGGTAGTGGCACGTCCTACCCGTCATGGCAGGGGACAGGCTGTGGGGCAGGCCGGGCGGGATGGTGGCCGTGTCACCGGGGTCGAACACTGTGCAGCTGCTATCCCCGGTCACACACCAATGACCGCGCATGGGCATGAGGATTTCTTGGCGGTCGAGACTGCAGGGGTTGTCAGGCAGGGAGCCGCGCAAGAGGAATTCAACCTCGAAGCCGGGGCGGTCGTGCAGCAGACCGTCGCCCGCGATGACCTTGCAGGGCTGGCGATCCGAAAGCGCCAGCCCATGCGCGTGGGCAGCCTCGATGACTTGCGGGGCCCGGGTGACGCCACCGCCTGCATCATCGCCACCAAGGATGACCATGATCATTCCGTAATCGGTGCCGATATTCGCGAAGCCGCGACAGATGCCTGTCGGGATGTTGAAGATATCGCCTTCGTCCAGCACGACCTCGCCTGCCGTGCGCCAGCGTCCCCAGAAGAAATGCCAGCGGCCCTTGAGCACGAAGAACACTTGCGCAGTGCGGTGGTTGTGCAGGGAATGGCGGCATTTCGGCGGCTGGTCGGCGACCCCGATATTGAAGCCGGGCGCATCGCGGATATGGACATGGTGATCCGGGGATTCCGACACCCCCCCGCCGATGATGGTGAGATTCTCTTCTGGTCCGGCGCTTGCGAATGCGCGTCGATGAAGGCGGTCTTGCCAGGTTTCAGATCGCCATAGCGGATGATGCGGGCGTTCATCCTCTGAGAAGGCACATGTCGCCTGTAGGCAGCAGAATTTGTGTCCAGGTCGCGATTTCATCTCAAAACGCGCATTCGCAGCGCAGCCCCACCCCATCCGGACCGAAGGGGCCGGAGTCCGCATGCGCCATCCCCCGACATGAACGCGCGCCCCTGTGGGTCGCCCAAAGGCCACGCCGCCGTCTTGCGTGCCATCAAGCGACCATCTGAACTCCGCGCGCGGGGGCATGAGCGCGTCTTCGCGCCCGATCTGATGATGGATGGTGAAGCGGGCCGGGGGGAGGGGAGGCTGCGCGCAGACACAAGCGGTTCTGCGCGGTCATTGGCCATCTTGTCGCGATCAAACATGCCATCAACCAGCGCGGCGGGCTCTGATTCTTCCTCTTGCCGCGCATCGAGAAGCCCTCGGGCGCGATCCTGCTCTGTGCTCGCGCCTTGCCAGCCGCTGATACGGGCGATGCGCTGATGGCGCGTGCGGATCAGGAATTGCGCGACCTTGCGACCGTCAGGCGCGTTGACCGAGGGGATCGGGGACGGGCCCGACACCGGCTGGCCGCGATTGAACATAACGAGCGGGATAGCGGCCTCTGCGCAGCGCCGGGTCACATCATTGCTGATCGCGACCGGGGCGGTGATGATCCTGTCCACCTGATAGGCGCGCAGATCATCTGTCAGACGGTCCATTTCATTCGGGTCGTTCGAGGCCATGGAAAGCGGCAGATTATAGTCTTGCGCCAGCAGCGCGTGGCTGAGCTTGTCGATGGCGACCGGATAGAACTGATTGTCCAGATAGGCCACATTCAGCTCGATGATCCGGCTATGCGTGGTCATCCGGTGGTCCATCCGCCATCGACGCTGTGCGCCGTGCCTGGCACCAGCGCGCTGGCATCCGAGGCCCGATAGAGCACTGCGCCCATGACATCCTCGACCTGCGCAACGCGGCCCGGTGTATTCGTGCTCCCGATCCGGACCCGGCGGTCGGGATTGTCGAAACTGCTTTGCGTGGGCAGGGCCCGGATGAAAGTGGGGCAAACCGTGTTGATGCGGATGCCATGCGGCCCCGTTCCAGCGCCATGGATTTGCTCATGCCCTCGACCGCGTGCTTGGTCGCGCAATAGACCGTGCGATCCATCCCACCGACATGGCCCATCTGGCTGGAAATCTGGATGATACTGCGGGGCCTGCCCGCGGCGATGAGCCCTTGCGCGACCGCCTGCGCAGCGAAATAGGCAGCTTTGATACTGACCGACGTGACAGTGTCGAAACCCGCTTCGCGAGTTTCGAACGCAGGGCCGTGGCGGGCCAGACCTGCGGCATTGACCAGAATGTCGAACGGGCCTTGCGCGGCGATCAGTTCGCGCGTGGTGGCAATATCGCTGACGTCAAACGGAAAAGCACCGGCAATAGCGCCCGCATCGGCGATCGCCCGGCAGGCATCGTTCAGACGCGCGGCCCCGCGTGCGACCATGCTGATATCCGCGCCCGCCTCGGCCAATGCGGCAGCGCAGGCAAGGCCAATGCCGGAGGAGGCCCCGGTGACCAGTGCGCGTTGGCGGTCAGGCGGAAGGATGGGGTTTGCGGCAGCGTCATGGGACCAATCGGGCGCGTTGACCCCCGCCCTTGGGTCCAGAGCCTGTTGCCGGGATCCCCGGCGCAACTGGGGCGTGCAGAGAGTATTTCTTGCAAGATGAAATCATGGTCATTTCGCAGCCACCCCATAGCCCACATTCCTGCCGCCATAGCGGCGCAACCCGATACTGCATTGATCGGCATGGCCGACAAACACTTCGAGAATGCACAGGTGCGAGCCATAGGCCCCGATCTGCGCTGCGGCCGCGTCAGTGGTGATACGCTGATAGCCATGTGTTTTCAGGAGTTTTCCGACCCAAAGCCCGCCTCTACAGGCCCCGGCCTTTTTCGTGTGCCGCGTGCGATTGGTGCCGATCACCTTGTTACCATTGGCGACAATGGTGCGCGCTCCGAGGAAGAGCGCGCCTTAGCTGTGCATCTCCTGCAGATACCAGCTATCCTGACCGGTCATCACCTGCACATGTTCACAGGCCATGTCATTCGCCACCGCCAGCATCTCGTCATGGTTGTCGCAGCGGATCATCTCGCGGTCGTCGCGCCAGCTCGTGGCGGCGGTCTCGGCGGTGGGGAGGATGGCCCGCAGGCGGTCGATGTCTGCAAGCGCCGCCTCGGCCCGCCTGATCGAATTGTTGATCAGGCAAGCGGGTGAGTTCTAGCCGTGCTCGGCCTGGCCCGGCAGATCAGTTGCCACCATTTTCGCGTCGACCGTGGCATCGGTGATAACCATCGTTTCCGAGGGGCTCGCAAGGCGGTCGATGCCCACATTCCCGTAGCGCTGGCGCTTGGCTTCGGCCACAGGCGCATTGCCGGGACCGACCAGCAAATGCACCGGATCGATTTTCGGTGCGCGTCGTCATTGCGCCCAGGGCCTGAATGCCGCCCGGCACATGGATGTCATGCGTCCCGCCCAGATCCATCACGGCGACAATGGCCGGATGCCGTTCGCCCTCATGCGGCGGTGCCGCGGCCACGATGCGCGGCACGCCTGCAACCGTGGCGGTCAAGACCGTCATATGCACCGAGGCGGCCATCGTGAACTGGCCGCCGGGCACCTGGCAGCCCATGGGTTGCACAGGGATACTCCGGTGCCCCGGCACCATAGCGGGCAGGGTCGCAATCTCGATATCCGTCATGGCAGCGCGGTGTGCTTCGGCGAAGC
>SKRP01000101.1 GCA_007118445.1 Natronohydrobacter sp. | reverse complement strand
CGCCTGTGCTGCGTGATCTGTCGTTCAGCCTTGCGCCGGGGGCACATGTCGGGCTGGTGGGGCCGAATGGGGCGGGCAAGACCTCGCTTTTCCACACGATTGCTGGGGTGCTGCCTGCGCATGGCGGGTTGGTGCAGGTGCAGGGCCGTGCGGTTGTGCCGGGGCAGTTCCGCCCCGAGACAGCGCTGGTGTTCCAGCAGGCCGAGGACCAGCTGTTCTGCCCCATATTGATCGAAGATGTCTCATTCGGCCCGCGCAATCTGGGTCTGTCCGACACTGAGACCAGCGCGCGCGTGCAGGCCGCACTGGCGCAATGCGGGCTGACGGGCCTCGAGGACCGCCCGGTCCATCACCTGTCAGGCGGAGAGAAGCGGCGGGCCTGTATCGCTGGCGCGCTGGTCATGCAGCCGGATCTGCTGCTGCTCGATGAGCCATCGGCCGCGCTGGACATGCGCCAGCGGCGGCGGCTGATCGCGCTCTTGCAGGGCATGGAGCAGGCGCTGCTGATCGCCAGCCATGATCTGGAACTGGTGCTGGAACTCTGCCCGCGCGTGATCGTGATCGATCAGGGTCGTATCTGCGCGGATGGTCCGGCGCGGCAGGTGCTGGGCGATGCAGCATTGATGGCCGCGCATGGGCAGGAAGTGCCGCATTCCCTGACCCCGCATCACGGGGCCGGGCACAGCCATGTCAGAAACTGTCCCTGACATGCAGATGCTCATGCGGGGCATGGCCATGGCCATGTTCGTGATTGCCTGCGCGCGGCTCGACCGGGATCAGGAACAGATTGCCATGCATCACACCGCGCTGCCCCAGCACCCCGTCGGCATAGGCGCGCAGCGCGTCCACCGGGCCGCGCAGGATCGCGGTTTCCAGACAGGTGTCATGGTCCAGATGCACATGGCTGGTGGTGATGCTCAGCGCATGATGGTCATGATGGTGATGCATCAGCCTGCTGGCCAGATCGCGGGTCTGGTGGTCATAGACATAGGACAGAACCCCCATCGCATGACCCTGCGTGCCTGCGCTGTCGTCGCGCAGGGCCGCGCGCAGCAGATCGCGCATCGCTTCAGAGCGGGTGTCATAGCGGCGCGTGCGCGCGAAAGCGTCAAGCTCGTCACACAGGCTTTCGGGCAGGGTGACGGTCACGCGCTGCATCGGGCTGCTCCTGTCCTGGCTGTCATGCAGGGCATTCTGTCACAAGCCGGTAGTGCGCTGCAAGAACATGCGCTAGAGTTGTTCCATGGAACCTGACCTGCCCAGCCTTGCGACGGAAACGCCCGCGATGCCGCATCCCGACCCCCGCGCTGCCGATCAGGCTTGGAGCGATGTGATCGCCGCGATGGACCGCAACTATGCGGAACTTGTGGAGTATCAGGAACGGCTGGAAGCGCAGAACAGCGAATTGCTGTCGATGCGCGGGTTTCTGGAATCGGTGCTGGCCTCGGTCTCGGATGTGCTGATCGTCGCCTCGCGGCTGGGGCAGGTGGAGCAGGTATCGGCCTCGCTGGCCTCGCGCATGGATGCGCAACCCGAGGCGCTGCAGGGGCGGCAAGTGGCCGATCTGTTCAGTGACCCGCCTGGCCTGCGTGCGGCGCTGGACCAGTGCCGGGTCGAGCGCATTGCCGTGACCGTCGAGCTGGAGCTTGCCGCAACGCAAGGCCCGATGCCCTATGAGCTGGTCATCGCCCCGCGCCGGGATGCGCGCGGGCGCGTGGCAGGCTTTGTGCTGACGGGCCGCTCGGTGGGTGAGCTGCGGCAGGCCTATCATGCGCTGGCGCAAAGCCATGACGAGTTGAAGGCGATGCAGGGCCAGCTGGTGCGCAACGAGAAACTGGCCTCGCTGGGGCGGCTGCTGGCCGGGGTGGCGCATGAGCTGAACAACCCGATCAGCTTTGTCTATGCCAATGCCCATGCGCTGGAACGCTATGCCACCAAATTCGAGACCTATTTCGACCGTGTCGGCGAAGGGGCAAGCCGCGCCGAGCTGATCGCCCTGCGCGAGGAGTTGCGCCTTGACCGCGAGCTGCGCAATCTGCGCGAGGCCGTGCGCGGCGCGCGCGAAGGGGCCGAACGGGTGCGCGATATCGTCGCCGATCTGCGGCGGCTGTCGGCGGATGGGTCCGGTGAAATCGCCGATTTCGATCTGGTCGAGGTCAGCCGCGTCGCGGCCAACTGGGTGTTGCGCGGGCGGGCAGAAGCGGTCACGCTGGACCATGAAGGCTGCAACAGTCTGACCGTGCGTGGCCGGGCCGGGCATATCCAGCAGGTGGTGATGAATCTGGTGCAGAACGCGCTCGATGTGCTGGAAGGGCAGCCCGACGGGCGCGTGACGCTGACCTGCATGGCGCAGGCGGGCAAGGCTGTGCTGCAGGTCGAGGATAACGGCCCCGGCATCGCATCCGAGGTGCAGGCCATGGTGTTCGATCCGTTTTTCACCACCAAGCCTGTGGGCAAGGGCACCGGGCTGGGCCTGTCGATCAGCCACAAGATCGCGCAGGAACATGGCGGGACGCTGCTGCTCTGCCCCGAACGGGCGCGTGGCGCCTGTTTCCGGCTGGAACTGCCGCTTGTCGCGACGCAGGAGGGGGCGCAATGAACCTGCTTTGGCTTCAGGCCTCGGGCTGCGGCGGCTGCACCATGTCGCTGCTCTGTGCCGAGAATCCCAATGTCTTCGACACGCTGGCCGATGCGGGGATAGATGTGCTCTGGCATCCTGCGCTCAGTCTCGACAGCGGTGCGGATGTGCGCGCGCTGCTCGACCGGATCACGGCGCAGGAGGTGGCGCTCGATCTGCTCTGCGTCGAGGGCGCGATTGCCCGCGGCCCGCGCGGGACCGGGCGTTATCAGATGCTGACCGGCACGGGCCGCGCGATGCTCGACTGGGTGCGCGATCTGGCCCCGCTGGCGCGCCATGTGGTGGCAGTGGGCAGCTGCGCAGCCTTTGGCGGGGTGACTTCGGCGGGCGACAACCCCTCGGATGCGGTCGGCCTGCACTATGAGGGCAGCCATCCCGGCGGGCTGTTGCCGCCGGAATTCCGCGACCGTGCGGGCCTGCCGGTGATCAATGTCGCAGGCTGCCCGACCCATCCGGGCTGGGTGCTGGAAACGCTGATGCTGCTCGCCAGCGGCACGCTGGGGGCGGACGATCTGGACGGCTATGCGCGCCCGCGCTTCTTTGCCGATCATCTGGTGCATCATGGCTGCCCGAAAAACGAGTTCTACGAATACAAGGCCAGCGCCCGCGATCTATCGGAAATGGGCTGCATGATGGAGCATCTGGGCTGCATCGGCACGCAGGCCGTGGGCGATTGCAATATCCGGCCCTGGAACGGGTCGGGGTCCTGCACCTCGGGCGGCTATCCCTGCATCAACTGCACAGCGCCCGAATTCGAGAACCCGCGCCATGCCTTCACCCAGACCCCGAAACTGGCGGGTATCCCGGTGGGCCTGCCCACGGATATGCCCAAAGCCTGGTTCATGGCGCTGGCCTCGCTGTCGAAAGCCGCAACGCCCGAACGGATCGCGCGCAATGCAGTTTCGGACCGGGTGGATGTGCCCCCCAGCTTGCGAAAGCCGCGCCCATGAGCGCGGCAAAGCTGGTGGTCGGCCCGTTCAACCGGGTCGAGGGCGATCTTGAGGTGCATCTGGATGTCTCGGACGGCGCGGTGGCCAGCGCGCGGGTCAATGCGCCGCTCTATCGCGGGTTCGAGCGGATGCTGGAAGGGCGCGACCCGCGCGATGCGCTGACCATCACCCCGCGGATCTGCGGTATCTGCTCGATCAGCCAATCCGCCGCCGCCGCGCGGGCGCTGGCGGCGGCGATCGGGCTGGAACCCACCTCGCAGGGCGCGCAGATGGCGGCATTGATCCATGCTGTGGAAAATACCTGCGATCACCTGACGCATTTCTACCTGTTCTTCATGCCCGATTTCACCCGCCCGGCCTATGCAGGCCATGACTGGCACGCAGGCGTGATGCAGCGTTTCACGGCGATGCAAGGCTCGGGCGCGCGCGCGGCGGTCGAGGCCCGCGCGAAGCTGATGCATATTCTCGGGCTGATGGCCGGGAAATGGCCGCATACGCTGGCCATCCAGCCCGGCGGGGTGACGCGCCGGCCGACTGCCGCCGAGAAAGCCCGCATCCTCTCGACCCTGCGCGGGTTTCGCAGGTTTCTCGCGGCAGAACTGTTCGGCGCGGACCCCGAAGAGTTCATCGCCCTGACCACACAGGGCGCGCTGCTGGACTGGACGCGCGGCGATGCCGGGCTGTTCCTGCGCGCCGCCGCGCAGCTGGATCTGGCCCGCATGGGGCAGGGGGCCGGGCGCTATCTGAGTTTCGGGGCCTATCCGCTGGCCGGGGGCTTCGGCTTTGCGCGCGGGCTGTGGCAGGCGGGCCGGCCGGGCGATGTGGCGCTTGACGCGATCACCGAGGATCTGAGCCACGCCTGGATGCTGGGGCCGCGCGCGCATCCTGCGCAGGGGTTGACCGAACCGGATGAAGCCATGCGCGAGACCGCCTATAGCTGGTGCAAGGCCCCGCGACTGGCCGGGCAGGCTGTGGAATGCGGGGCGCTGGCGCGGCAGGTGATCGACGGCCATCCGCTGGCGCGCGATCTGGCCGCACAGGGCGGCGGGGTGCTGGCGCGGGTGGGCGCGCGGCTGCTGGAAATCGCGCGCACGCAACTGCTGATGGAAGCGCTGGCGCAAGGGATCGATCCGCAGGAGGCGTTCATGATCCAGGGCGATATCCCCGCGCAGGGCGCAGGTGCAGGGCTGGTCGAGGCCGCGCGCGGGGCGCTGGGCCATTGGCTGCGCATCGAGGGTGGGCGGATCGCCTCGTATCAGATCATCGCGCCGACGACCTGGAATTTCAGCCCGCGCGACGAAACCGGCCAGCCCGGTCCGCTGGAGGCCGCTTTGGTCGGGGCCGAGGTGCGACCGGGTGAGCAAACCCCGCTGACGGTGCAGCATATCGTGCGCAGTTTCGATCCCTGTATGGTCTGCACTGTGCATTGAAGGAAGGCAGGGGGGGGGCGCTGCCCCCCCGTAGCCAATCGGTTCTTGAACCGATGGCGAACACGATTGACTACCCCCCGGAGTATTTGAGGCAAGATGAAACAACAGTGCCGGATCAGGGTCAGGGGGCAGGTGCAGGGCGTCGGGTTCCGCCCCTTTGTCTGGGCTCTGGCCCGGCGGTTTGGCTTGTGCGGATCCGTGCTGAATGATGCCGGCGGTGTGCTGATCACAGCGCAAGGCGCGGCGCTGGAGGCGTTTCTGGACGCTCTGCGCGCCGAGGCCCCGCCACTCGCGCGGATTGATGCGATCGAGGTCACGCCGCTTGAGGAGGCTGTCCTGCCGGATGGTTTCGAGATCCTCGCTAGCGCAGGCGGTGCCGTGCGCACCCGTGTCACCCCCGATGCTGCGACCTGTCCGGCCTGTCTGGCGGAAATCCGTGACCCGGCGGCGCGGCGCGCAGGCTATGCCTTTACCAATTGCACGCATTGCGGGCCGCGTTTTTCCATTCTCAGGCAGTTGCCCTATGATCGGGGGCAGACCACGATGGCGGGGTTCACGCTCTGCGCGGCGTGCGGCGCGGAATATGCTGATCCGGCAGATCGCCGCTTTCATGCCCAGCCGATTGCCTGCCCGGTCTGCGGGCCGCGGCTCTGGTTCGAGCAGGGCGGTGTTGAAATCGCAGGGGATGCGGTCGCGCTGGCCGTGGCAGCGCTGCGCGCAGGCCAGATCCTTGCGATCAAGGGGCTGGGCGGGTTTCATCTGGCCTGCGATGCGCGCTCGGAGGCGGCGGTGGCACTGTTGCGCGCGCGCAAGCACCGACCGGCCAAGCCCTTTGCGCTGATGGGCACGCTGGCGATGATCCGCGCCAGTTGCGCGGTCTCAAAGGCCGAGGCCGCGCGGCTGCACTCTGCTGCCGCCCCGATCCTGCTGCTGGCCCGCGCCGGGGATGCGCTGGCCCCGTCAGTGGCCCCGTCAGTGGCACCGGGGCAGGACACGCTGGGCTGGATGCTGCCCTATACGCCGCTGCATCATCTGCTGATGGATGCGTTTGACGCGCCGCTGGTGATGACCTCGGGCAACCTGGCCGGAGAGCCGCAAGTGACCAGCAATGCCGAGGCCCGCGCCAAGCTGGGCGCTTTTGCAGATGGTTTTGTCATGCATGACCGCGATATCGCGCGCAGGCTGGATGATTCGGTCGAGCGGATCACAGCGCATGGGCCGATGGTGCTGCGCCATGCGCGCGGGCGGGCCCCGGCGACCCATCCGATGCCGCCGGGTTTCGGGGATGGGCCGCAGGTGCTGGCCATGGGCGGGCAGATGAAAGCGGCCTTCTGTCTGACCCGCGCGGGCGAGGCGCTTTTGTCGCATCATCTGGGCGATCTGGATGATCTGCTGACATGGCAGGAATATGACAAGGCGCTGCGGGATTACACGGCCCTGTTCGACCATGCCGCTGGCCTTGTCGCGGTCGATGCGCATGAAGGGTTTCGCGCCACACAGGCCGGGCTGGAACTGGGGCTGCCTGTGGCCCGCATCCATCACCATCACGCGCATCTCGCGGCCTGTCTGGGCGAGCATGGCTGGCCGCGTGGGGGCGGCAAGGTGGCGGCTGTGGTGCTCGACGGGCTGGGGCTGGGGCCGGATGGCACGATCTGGGGGGGCGAGCTGCTGCTCGGCGATTACGCCGGGTTCGAGCGGATCGCATGGCTGTCGTCAGCGCCGCTGCCGGGTGGCGATCAGGCCAGCCGCGAGCCCTGGCGCAATGCTGTGATGCGGCTGGATGCGGCCGGGCTGGGGGCGGTGGCGGATGATCTCTTTGCCGATTTGCCGCGCGCGCTGGTGCGGCAGGCCAGCAAGGCCGGGATCAACGCGCCGCTTTCCAGCTCTGCCGGGCGGCTGTTTGATGCGGTGGCGGCTGTGTTGGGCCTGTGCCCGACGCGCCAGAGCCATGAGGCCGAAGCGGCCATGGCGCTCGAAGCCTGTGCTGCGCGCGCGGGCGCGGCCCGGCCCTATGATCAGGGCCATTCTGGTGCGATCAGCACGGCGCGGCTGTTTCAGGGTCTCTGCGCTGATCTGGGTGCCCATGTCCCGCGCGAGGTGATGGCGGCGCGGTTTCATGCCACGATGGCCGCGTATTTCGCACCCCCGGCGCTGGAGCTGGTCACGAGAGGTCAGGCGCGCGCGGTGGTGCTGACCGGGGGCTGTTTCCAGAATGCTGTGTTGCGCGATCAGATGCTGGATCTGATCGGCGATGCGGCCCCGGTGCTGCATCACCAGAGCCTGCCCGCCAATGATGGCAGTCTGGCTTTCGGGCAGGCGCTGGTCGCGCTTGCGCGCGCGGGCGGGGAATGAGCCGCGCCGCTTACACGATAGCGATGAGCGCGAGTGCCAGCGCCATCAGCGCCATGGCACGGGCATAGAGTGACAGGCCGCGCTGCAGGTCGCGGGCTTGCGGGTCAGGGGCCGCGCCATTCACCCAAGGCTCTTGCGTGATCTCGGTGCCATAGCGCCGTGGCCCGGACAGGCGGCGGTCCAGCGCGCCAGCCATCGCCGCTTCGGGCCAGCCTGCATTGGGCGAGCGGTGCAGCCGCGCATCGCGCCACATGCAGCGCCACGGGGCCGCGCGAAGGCTGGCCAGCGCGAACAGCGCCCCGGTCAGCCGCGCCGGGATCAGATTGACCAGATCATCCAGCCGGGCCGAGGCCCAGCCGAACCGCAGGAAACGGTCATTGCGATGCCCGACCATGGAATCGAGCGTGTTGATCGCCTTGTAGGCCGCAATCCCCGGCAGCCCCAGCACCGCGCCCCAGAAAACCGGCGCGACAATCCCGTCCGATGTGTTCTCGGCCAGGCTCTCCAGCCCGGCCCGCGCCACCCCGGCTGTGTCAAGCTGCGTCACATCGCGCCCGACGATCATCGCGACCGCTTCGCGCGCGGAATGCAGATCGCCAGAGCGCAGCGGGGTTGCGACAGCGGCGACATGGACATGCATCGCGCGCAGCGCGACCAGCGGCCAGGCCAGCAGCCCGCCCAGCAGCACGCCGGGCCAGCCCTCGGGCAAGAGCATCTGCACCGCAAGACCCGCGCCTGCGGCGACACCCACAACCACAAGCACCAGCGCCACACCGCGCCACCTGCGCCCGGT
>SKRP01000331.1 GCA_007118445.1 Natronohydrobacter sp. | reverse complement strand
GCCCGCGAAGCGGTCGCACAATGGCGTCATTTCGGCAATGTGATCCGTGATGCCGCACAACAGGCCGATACCCGGCCCGACAATCTGCAGATCGCAGCGCTTGAGCGCAAACTGGCTTCCAGACTGAGCCGCCGACGCTGGCGCAACGCCTTTGCCGGGCCGGGTCTGCGCCGGGTCGCGGCCAGCGCGGTGATCTTTGCCGCCGGATGGTGGACGCATGGTCTGCTCGGGCCCGGCTCGGGCCCGCATGCGTATCCCGAATATGTGGCCTCGACCATCAGCGGGCATGCGGCCTATCAGCTTGCGGCCTATCAGAGTGCCGAGTTCAGCGGCGCGGAGATGACCGAGGCACTTGCATGGCTGTCCGAGCGGATGCAACGCAAGATCGAGAACCCGAAGCTGGAAACACTTGGCTACACTGTGGAGTCCGCGCGCCTGATCGAGCGTGACGACCGGCCGGTTGCAGTTTTCTACTATCGCGACCGCGACGACCGGCGCATCACAGTGTCGATCAGCCCGCGTGATGCCGACGACCCCGGCGAAGACTTCCGCATTGCGCGCACCGAAACCGGGCAACTGGCCTATTGGAGCAGCGACAGCCTGCATTATGCCGTCATCGGCAGTGTTGACACGGCTGATATGACCACCCTGGCCGCTGCCATTGCGCGCTGAGCCTGTGCCACTGCGCGACAGGTTTTGCTGCGGTCACAATTCCTGCGACGGGATAATGGGAAAGAATGTCCCGTCCGACCACAGACCGAACCAGCGGCTGCCCGCGTGATCGGCATGGGTGCCGATCTCGACCAGCCGGTAAAAGCTCTTGCGGTCGATCAGCGCCTCCAGCCCGGCGCGGATCATCACATAGGGCGCGGGCTCGCCCGTATCTGCGTCGCGCGTGACACGGATCGGGTGATCCGCCCCGGCCAGCACCTTGTCGCCGACATTGGTCTCGAAATGCAGGCGCTGATCTGTTCCCGCGCCCTGGGCTGTGAAATCCACTGCGACGAAAGGCGCATCCTCGACTGTGATCCCGACCTTTTCGACTGGCGTCACCAGAAAATATTTGCCGTCTTCCAGCTTCAGGATGGTCGAGAACAGCCGCACCAGCGCGGGCCGCCCGATAGGCGTGCCCTCGTAAAACCATGTCCCGTCGCGCGCGATGCGCATGTCCAGATCGCCGCAGAATGGCGGATCCCACAGATGCACTGGCGGCAGCCCCTTGCCTTTCGCCGCAGCACTTGCGGCCTGCGCCAGCGCATCTGCCGAAGGGGTCACGCTATTTTGTTCAGAACTGCTTTTTGTCATTGGCGCTCCGTGCGATATGTCTGACTCTAACAGATAGGGTGTCCTGGTCAAAATTCACCCTGAGCAAGGAGCCTGTGCATGAGCCAAGACAGCGACCTGATCACCGAGATCGAAACTCTGGGCGATAAACTGGCGCAGGCGCGCGGCAGCATCAACCGCCGCTTTATCGGCCAGACCAAGGTGGTGGATCTGACCCTGACCGCGATGCTCTGCGGTGGGCATGGCTTGCTGATCGGTCTGCCAGGTCTGGGCAAGACGCGGCTGGTGGATACGCTGTCGACCGTGATGGGGCTGAAAGGCAACCGAATCCAGTTCACCCCCGACCTGATGCCCGCCGATATTCTGGGCTCGGAAGTGCTGGATGTGGCCGAGGATGGCAAACGCGCCTTCCGCTTCATCGAGGGCCCGATCTTCTGCCAGCTTCTGATGGCCGATGAGATCAACCGCGCCTCGCCCCGCACGCAGGCCGCGCTCTTGCAGGCGATGCAGGAAGGCGAAGTCACTGTCGCAGGCGCGCATCATGCGCTGGAAAAACCCTTTCATGTGCTCGCGACCCAGAACCCGATCGAGCAGGAAGGCACCTACCCCCTGCCCGAAGCGCAGCTTGACCGCTTCCTTGTGCAGATCGATGTCGAATACCCTGACCGCGCGACCGAACGCGACATCCTGCTGGCCACCACGGGCGAAGGCGAAGATGCCGCGCATGAGGTCTTTACTGCCGCTGATTTGATGGCCGCCCAACGCGTGCTGCGCCGGATGCCTGTAGGCGAAAAGGTGGTCGAGGCGATTCTCGATCTGGTCCGCGCCTGTCGCCCGGATGAGGCTGAGGCCCATGAGGCGGTGAAGGATTCGGTCAGCTGGGGCCCCGGCCCGCGTGCGGCACAGGCGCTGATGCTGACGGTTCGCGCGCGTGCGCTGCTCGACGGTCGGCTTGCGCCTTCGGTCGAGGATGTGACCGCCATGGCCCGCCCTGTACTCACGCATCGCATGGCGCTGGGCTTCGCTGCCCGCGCGCGCGGTGACAATCTCGGCCAGATCATTGACCGTGTTGCCGAAACCGCCACGCGCGTGGAGGCCGCAGCTTGAATCATCCCGCAACGCTCCGCTCTGCAGCCGAGGGCCTCGCTGCCCCGCTTCCGGCGCTGATGGCGCAGGCGCATATGCTTGCGGCTTCGGTCCTGCCCGGCGCGCATGGCCGCAAGCGTGCAGGCGCAGGCGATGAGTTCTGGCAATACCGCCAGGCCACATCGTCCGATTGGGGCGCGCGGATCGACTGGCGCCGCTCGGCCCGCGCCGATGTGCATTTCGTGCGCGAAACCGAATGGCAGGCGGCGCAGGCGGTCACGCTCTGGGTGGACCGCAGCCAGGCGATGCAATTCACCGGCCACAAATCCCGTGCACCGAAAGCGGACCGCGCCCGCCTTCTGGGTCTGGCGCTCTCGGTCCTGCTGCTGAAAGGCGGCGAGCGCGTGGGCCTGATGCCCGATATGCCCCCGCGTTCGGGGCGCGCACAGCTTGACCCGCTGGCGCTCTCGCTGATCACCGACACCGATCAGGATTACGGCACGCCCCCGGACATGGCGCTGCCGTCCCATTCGCAGGCCGTGTTCCTGTCCGATTTCCTTGGTGACCCGCAGCCTGTGCAGGAGGCCGTGGGCCGCGCGGCAGATCGCGGGATCGGGGGGGCGCTGGTGCAGATTCTCGACCCGGTGGAAGAGGAATTTCCCTATCAGGGCCGCTCGATCTTTGAATCGATGGCCGGTGCGCTGCGTCATGAAACCCTGCGCGCCAATGACCTGCAAAGCCGCTACCGCGCGCGGCTGGCGGAACGGCGTGACATGCTCGCGGGCCTTGCCCGCGTGACAGGCTGGCAGCTTCTGACCCATCACACGGATCAGCCCGCCAGTTCGGCGCTGATGTGGCTCTGGCAGCAACTCGACGCAGGCAGGGGGCGCTGATGTTCACTCTGGGCCCGCTTGGTTTCGCCTCACCGCTCCTGCTCGCCGCGCTTGTAGCATTGCCGCTGCTGTGGTGGCTGTTGCGCGCGGTGCCGCCTGCGCCGGTCATCCGCCGCTTCCCCGGTGTGGCGCTCTTGATCGGGCTGAAGGATGAAACGACCGAGGCTGACAAGACGCCCCTCTGGCTGCTCATTCTGCGCGCGTTGGCTGTGGCAGCCCTGATCTTCGGCTTTGCAGGCCCGGTCCTGAACCCGCAGGCCGCGCGCGATGGCGACGGGCCGCTCTTGATCGCGCTCGATGCCAGCTGGGCCAGCGCTCGCGACTGGCCGCGCCGGATCGAGCGTGTGAATGACCTGCTGGCGGAAGCCCAACGCGCAGGCCGCCCCGTCGCGGTGGTGGCGCTGAGCGACCCGCCCCCCGGCGAAACCCCATTCCGCGCCGCCGATTTCTGGGCCGAGCGCGTGCCGGGCATGGAGCCTGAGCCCTTCACTGCCGACCCCGAGCGCCTGAACGACTGGCTCGTCGCGTTGCCCGACAGTTTCGACACCTATTGGCTGTCGGACGGATTGGACCACCCTTACCGCGCAGATTTGTTGGCCGATCTGCAAACGCGCGGCGCGGTCACAGTCTATGAAACCTCGCGCCCGCCGCTTGCGCTTGCGCCGCCGATCCTGCGCGAAGGGGTTGTATCACTGACCGCCCACCGCCCCGCTGGCCTGCCTGCGCAAAGCATCGAGATCACCGCCACAGGCCGCGACCCTGCCGGGATCGAGCGGCTTCTGCACCGCGCTGAGGCCGAGTTCGAGGCGGGGGCCACCACCGCCCGCGTCGATCTGACCCTGCAGCCCGAATTGCGCAACCGCATCACCCGCTTCCAGATCGCAGGCGAGCGCAGCGCGGGCGCGGTGGCACTGAGCGACGACGCGCTGCAACGGCGCAAGGTCGCGCTGCTGACGGGCCGCGAGGGCCGCGAGGGGCTGGACCTGCTCTCGCCCTTCTTCTACCTGCGTCAGGCGCTGGAGCCGGTCGCCGATCTGATCGAAAGCCCCTCGATCGATGACCTGCTGCTGACGTCGCCCGATGTGCTGATCCTTGTCGATATCGCCCAACTGGCGGAAATCGAATCCGCCCAGATCCTTGATTTCGTCAATGATGGCGGGCTTCTGTTGCGCTTCGCCGGTCCGCGTCTGGCCGCGAGCGACATCGCCCGCGCCGAGGAAGACCCGCTTCTGCCCGTCCGCCTGCGCATCGGTGGCCGCACAGTGGGCGGCGCGATGAGCTGGGGCGCACCGCGCGAATTGCGTGAGTTCAGCAGCGATTCGCCCTTCGCGGGTCTCAGTATCCCGCCTGATGTCACGATCAGCGCGCAGGTTCTGGCACAGCCCGACCCACAGCTGTCCGAGCGCACGATTGCAGCGCTTGCCGATGGAACGCCGCTGGTCACGCGCAAATTCGCGGGCGAGGGTCAGGTCGTGCTGATCCATACGACGGCGAATGCAGAATGGTCCTCGCTGCCGATTTCCGGGCTGTTCGTGCAGATGCTGGAACGGCTTGCCGTGTCCACTCGCCCCGCGGCACCGTCAGCCGAAGCGATGGCCGGGACGCAATGGCAACCCGAACGCGCGCTGGACGGGTTCGGGCAGGTGATCGACGTCAGCCAGCGCCCGGTCGTGGCCGGTGAGCGCGTGGCCGAGGGCCGCCTCAGTCCCGACCTGCCGCCCGGTGTCTATCGCAGCGCGGCCGGGTCGCTGGCGCTGAACATAGGTCAGCCGGATATGGAATTGCGCCCGACCGCATGGCCCGCGAATGTGGTGGTCGAGCGCGACACGATTGCCGAGGAACGCGACCTGACTGCGCTTTTCGTGACCCTTGGCCTTGGCCTTTTGCTGATCGACATTCTGGCCGCGCTCTGGGTATCGGGGCGCTTGCGCAATGCGACCGCCCTGCTGGCGCTGCTGGCGTTTGGCCTGCATCACAGCCCGGCGCAGGCCGATGACCGGCTGGCGCTACAGGCGACCTCGGACATGGTGCTGGGCCATGTGCTGACCGGCGATGCCCGCGTCGATGATGTCGCGCGCGCGGGGCTCGAGGGGCTCAGCCGTACGCTTTTTGCGCGCACTTCGGTCGAGCCCGGCCCGCCCATCGGGGTCGATATCGAGGCGGATGAGCTGACCTTTTTCCCCTTCCTCTACTGGCCCATCACCGAGAACACGCCGATCCCGTCGGATGCGGCGACAGCGCGGCTGAACCGCTATCTGCGCGGCGGCGGGATGATCATGTTCGACACGCGCGACGCCGAACTTGCCGGGCTGACCCGCACCACCCCCGAAGCGCGCCGCCTGCAGGCAATCGCCCGCGCGCTGGATATTCCGCCGCTGGAACCAATCCCCGAGGACCATATCCTGACCCGCACCTTCTATCTGATCCAGGATTTCCCCGGCCGCCACACAGGTCGCGATGTCTGGGTCGAAGCCGCGCCTGCGGATGCCGAACGCGCCGAAGGGATGCCGTTTCGTAACCTCAATGACGGGGTGACGCCGGTGATCATCGGCGGACATGACTGGGCCTCTGCCTGGGCCGTGGATGATCAGGGCCGCCCGCTGGTGCGGCTGGGCATGGGCTATTCGGGCGAGGAACAGCGCGAAATCGCCTATCGGTTCGGGATCAACCTGATCACCCATGTGCTGACCGGGAATTACAAATCCGATCAGGTGCATGTGCCTGCGCTTCTGGAAAGGCTGGGGCAATGATGGGCGGGCAGGAGATCATTTTCGCGCCGTTGCTGGACTGGGTGCTGATCGGGGCGGTGGCCGCGATTGCGGCGCTGATGGTGGGTCTGGCGCTCTGGCGCGGTCTGCGCGGCTGGTGGCTGCGGGGACTGGCGGCGCTGGCGCTGATCGCGGCGCTGACCAATCCCTCGCTGCAGACCGAGGATCGCGATGCGCTGGAAGATATCGCGCTTGTTCTGGTCGATGACACGGCCTCGAACCGGCTTGGCACCCGCGCGGAGCAGACCGAAGCGGCGCTTGCGCATCTGGAACGCGAAATCGAGGGCTTGAGCGGGATCGAGGCGCGGATCGCACGCCTGCCGGACGGGCCGCGCAATCAGGGCACCGAACTGAACACGGCGCTGGCGGCTGCGCTGTCGGACCTGCCCCGCGACCGTCTGGCCGGGGTCTTTGCGATCACCGATGGCCAGGCCCATGACGCAGCGCTGGCGCTCAATCTGCCTGCGCCCTTCCACCTGCTCAAGACCGGCAAGGCCAGCGACTGGGACCGGCGGCTGATCGTCCGCAATGCGCCTGCCTTCGCGATTCTGGGCGAGCCGATCACGCTGGGGCTGCGGGTCGAGGATCAGGGCGCGGTGCCCCCCGGTGAAAGCCGTTTCGCGGCGATCAATTACGCGATCAATGGCGGCGAGATGATGCGCGCCATGGTGCCGGTGGGCGAGGATATGGAAATCACCGTCACGCTTGACCGCGGTGGGATGAACGTGCTGCAATTCGAGCTGGACGAGGCCGAGGGCGAACTCACCACCCGCAACAATGCCGCTATCGTGCAGATCAACGGGGTGCGCGACCGCCTGAGCGTGTTGCTTGTTTCGGGCGAGCCCAATGCCGGGCAACGCACATGGCGCAATCTGCTGAAATCCGACCCGGCGGTGGATCTGGTGCATTTCACCATTCTGCGCCCGCCCGACCGCCATGACGGGGTGCCGGTGAATGAACTGTCGCTGATCGCCTTTCCGACGCGCGAGCTGTTCATCGAGAAGATTGATGAATTCGACCTGATCATCTTCGACCGCTACCGCCGTCGGGGTATCCTGCCAAACAGCTATTTCGCCAATATCGCCCGCTATGTCGAAGATGGTGGCGCGCTTCTGGTGGTGGGCGGCCCGGAACTCGCGAGCGCCGACAGTATCTGGCGCTCGCCGCTTGGGGATGTCTTTCCCGCCCGCCCCACGGCCCGCGTGATCGAGGAAGGCTTTACCCCGCGCGTGACCAAGCTTGGGCAGCGCCATCCGGTGACCGCAGGGCTGGAAGCGCTGGCGCCTGCGGCAGAGGATGGTCCCGGCTGGGGGCGCTGGTTTCGTCAGATCGAAATGGAACCCGAGCAGGGCCAGACCGTGATGCGCGGCGTCGGGGACCGCCCGCTCTTGATGCTCGACCGTGTGGGCGCGGGTCGGCTGGCGCTGCTGGCCTCTGATCAGACCTGGCTCTGGGATCGCGGGTTCGAGGGCGGCGGGCCGCAACTGGAACTGCTGCGGCGGCTGGCGCATTGGATGATGGGCGAGCCGGAGCTGGAGGAAGAGACGCTGAGCGCGACAGCCGAGGGCAATCGCGTCACGATCCTGCGCCGGACATTGCTGGATGAAGTTGGGGATGTGACCCTGACCGGGCCAGAGGGCGATGAGAGAGTGATGGAATTGACCGAGG
This sequence comes from Natronohydrobacter sp., assembly GCA_007118445.1. Lineage (GTDB taxonomy): Bacteria > Pseudomonadota > Alphaproteobacteria > Rhodobacterales > Rhodobacteraceae > Roseinatronobacter. The sequence goes on along the minus strand of SKRP01000331.1, from coordinate 477 downwards.
ACAGCCCCGGCACGCATAGCGCCGTGTTTGATGCGCCGGATATCGGCCTCTACCGGCTGTCCGAGGGTGATCTGGAGGCGGTGATTGCCCTTGGCCCGCAAGCCCCGCGCGAATTCGAGGAAACCATTGCCACTGCCGAGAAGCTTGGCCCGCTGGTCGCGGCCACGCGCGGCGGGGTGATGCGCCTGGAAGAGGGTCTGCCGGAACTGCGTCTGGTGCGCGCGGGCCGGGCGGCGGCCGGGCGCGGCTGGCTGGGCCTGACCCCGCGCGATGCCTATCTGACCCGTGATCTGCGCACCAGCGCCCTGCTGCCCGGATGGGCATGGCTGCTGCTGGCCGCTGGACTGGCGCTGGGGGCCTGGCTGCGCGAAGGGCGGTGACGTAGGGTGCGTGGCAAGCCACGCACCTTACCTTTGCAGCAGATGCCAGCGCGACGATTCAATGGTGCAGCGCGTAGCGCCGCATGACATTCGCCTG
>SKRP01000133.1 GCA_007118445.1 Natronohydrobacter sp. | reverse complement strand
CCATTGCAGAGGGGGCCAATGTGCAAGGTTTCTTCTATTGGTCGCTGCTGGACAATTACGAATGGGCCTTCGGCTATGCCAAGAGGTTCGGCCTTGTTCATGTCGATTTCGACACGATGAAGCGGACCCCGAAGGCATCCTATCACGCGCTGAAGGCGGCGTTGTCACAATAGGCAGGACGCGCGATTTCATCCGGCGCCGGGACGTAGTGTGCAGCCTGACTGCACCAATCAACCGTCATGCGCGCCGGGTTTCCTCGCGTGATGCCAGCGGATGACCAAGGTAGATGCGGCGCAACAGGGGCGCGCCGCTGCCGCATCTTCGATGTGGATGGGCACCGCCCTGCCCCATGCCAAATGCTTCAAGAAACCACTGCATAACTTGCACCCTCGCGCCACCTCTCGCCCGGCCGCAACGCCTGACATTCTGCCATTCCGGGGGCTTACGCCGCACCAGTAATGCGACGGCCCCCCTCCATCCTGGCTGGCATTGCCCGGTTTTCCGGTCCTTGAGCAGGGACGTGCAGTGGTCTTTTCAAGGATATTCGCTGCTCATCCTGTCCCAGACCTCATTCACAATCGCAGAATTCGAATCCCGCAGCCGGGCCGCGATCAGGGTCATCGCGATTGACGGCAAGCTGCTGCTGAGATCGACGAGACGGTGGGCCTTGATTTCTGCCCGCGCCAGCGGTTCCGGTATCCAGGCGAGCGCAAAGCCTGTACGCGCGAATTCCAGCGCAGCCAGGGTCAGTGCCGTTTCAAGTCGCGGCCGGACATGGCCGATACGCGTCAGCCGCGGGAAAATCATCCGGCGCTGCACCTGTCCCAGAAACACATCCGCAGGATAGGCGATCACGGGCAACTCACCGCGCAGATAAGCGTCATTGAGCGTATCGAGCCGGTCACTCGCAAAAACCGGGATCAGGGTCTCTTTGCCGATTTCGCGAATGTCCAGGAACTCGGCACCAAGTATCTCCTGGGCACCCTCCACATCATGAATGAACGCGATGTCCGCCCGCCGCGTCATGATCTGGGCCAGACACTCATCCCGATTCGCCGAGCGCAACCGCGTGTCGATATCCAGATCGGCGAAGTTGCCGATGATCTCGGGCGTCGAGGTCGCTGCGATAGCATGTTGCGAGACGATCACCAGACGCCGCCGCTGCCCACCGGAATCGCGCAGCGCAGCGGTCAGGTCGCGCATGCCAACCGACAATTCCCGCATGCGGTCCAGCTGATCAACAACATGCGCTGCCAGCCGCGCAGGGCGTGTGCTGCGGTCGAAAAGCGGTGTCCCCAGCGCCTGCTCGATCTGGCGTATCCGGCGCGAGAAGGCTGGCTGCGAGATATTGCGCTTCTCGCAGGCTGCCTGAAACGACCCCTGCTCGGCCACAGCAAGAATATCCTCTAACCATTCCAGACGCATTGCAGACCTATATATGCATAGTATGCATATTAAGAGTGAAAATTCGCATTTGATCAAGCTTAAATTCGATGATTTACATATTGGTAGAAAAGAAACAGGGATTACACATGCATCTCGCGCGATTTCCACGCTATCGTCTCGGTCATTTTCCAACGCCGCTGGAGCGGCTCGACCGATTAGGTGCCGCTTTGGGCGGGCCAGAGATCTGGATCAAGCGCGATGATTGCACGGGGCTGGCCTCGGGCGGGAACAAGACCCGCAAGCTGGAATTCCTGCTCGCCGATGCGCTGGCGCAGGGGGCCGATACGCTGGTCACGCAAGGGGCCACCCAGTCCAACCATGTCCGCCAGACCGCGGCAGCGGCTGCGCGGGCCGGGCTGGCCTGCCATGCGCTTCTGGAGCGCCGCGTCACCAATCAGGGCGCTGAGTATGAGACTGCAGGCAATGTGCTGCTCGATGAGATGATGGAGTGTCAGCTCGATTTTCGCCCTGAAGGGCTGGACATGAATGCCGAAGCCGAGGCGCTGGCAGAGACTCTGCGCAGCGCAGGCCGCAAGCCCTATGTGATTCCGGGCGGCGGATCGAACCCGGTCGGGGCGCTGGGCTATGCGGCCTGCGCGCAGGAATTGGTGGGTCAGGCCGATGCGATGGATCTCAGGATCGATCATATCGTGCATGCGACCGGCTCGGCGGGCACGCAGGCCGGGCTGGTGGCAGGGCTGCACGCACTCAATGCGCCGATTCCGGTCACAGGTTATTCGGTCCGCGCGCCCCGTGAGAAGCAGATCGACAATGTGCATGGTCTGGCCCTGCGCACAGCTGAATTGCTGCAAGTGCGGGGTGATCTGCCGCGCGACAATGTGGTCGCTCATGACGATCAGGTCGGTGCCGGCTATGGCCAGCCGACCGAGGCGATGGTCGAGGCGATTATCATGCTCGCCCGTCTCGAAGGTATCCTGCTCGACCCGGTCTATTCCGGCAAGGGCTTTGCCGGGCTGGTCGCCATGATCCGCGCGGGGGCCTTCGCCAGAACCGACCGCGTGGTTTTCCTGCATACGGGTGGTTCCGTGGCACTCTTCGCCTATGGCCATCTTTTTCAAACCCAGAAGGCTGCCTGAGCAGCCCTCCCCCAGCCCCAACAAAGGAGATCCTGATGCCTTCCTCCCCTCTCAAGCTGCTTGCGGTCTCGGTCACGGCCGCCGCGCTGGGCAGCACAGCCATGGCCGAGACCATCCGCGTCTCGACCTATGTCAATGAAACCGACATCCGCTATCAGGGTTTCCTGAAATTCGCCGAACTCGTGAGCGAGAAATCCGAAGGTCGGCTGAATGTCGAGATTTTCCCCTCTTCGACGCTGCATGGCTGGTCGGATGGCGTCGATGCCATTCAGGGTGGCGTGGCCGATATCAGCTGGATCTCGGCAGATACGCGGCTGCCCTGCTACCGGGTGACCTCGCTCTATCCGGCGGCGATCGATCTCGAAGATCAGGTCGGACTGGATGCGGCCTATGCCGGGCTGATCGCCCCCGAGGCCGCCGAAGTCGGGCTGATCCCGGTCATGAACTCGAACTATTCCTATGATCAGGAATGGTGGTTTCAGGGCCCGATCGAAGGGCTTGATCAGCTTGACGGATTGTTGGTGCGGTCGATCGGCCCGCTTGTCAGCATGATGATCGAAACCTGGGGCGGCCAGCCGGTCTTCGTGGCACCGGGCGAGGTTTTCCAGTCTGCCGAACGTGGCGTGGTCAACGGAATCAATATGGGGGTTGCGACCTACAGCTCCTGGCAGCTCTGGAACGTGATGCCCTATATGGTCAATGCCAGCCTGTTCTACGGCAATATCCAGTACATGATGAATCTCAACCGCTTCAATGGTCTGTCCGAAGAAGATCAGGCCGCTATCCTTGAAGCCGGGGCCGAGACCGAAGCCTGGCTTCAGCCGATGTATGAGGACTGGATCGACCAGCAGGTCGGCAATGCGGTGATGAAAGGCGGCGGTTCGGCCGTGTCGATCAGCAGAGCCGAGCGCAACGCGATGATCTCGGAGATCGCCGAGCTCTGGTCGGATGAGGTCGAGGCGGGTTGCGGCCCCGATCTGGCAAATCAGATCCGCGCACTCTTCGCGCAGCATCAGCTCTGAGGCCTCTGCGCCACGATCCACAACGGGGAATGCCATGCTCAAACTGATCGACCGGGCAACAAAACTCGTTGAAAGGGTGGTCGTGGCGCTGGCCGTCATCGGGGCGGCGATCATCGTCGTCCAGATGGTCTGGATCAGCTACGGGGTGTTCATGCGCTACGGCATGGGCCGCCCCGACCGGATGGTGACCGAGGCCACTGCGCTGCTGCTTTTCCCAGTGGCGCTTCTGGGCCTTGCCTATGCCATGCGCGAGGACAGTTATCCGCGGGTCACGCTGCTGACCGACACATTCCGACCCGGCATCCAGAAACTGGTCATGCTGATGAATGGCATGATCATGATGCTGATCGGAGTGTTCTTTTCGATGACCACAGTCAATGCCACCATCCGCGCGTTCAATTCCGGGGCCTCTTCCGAAATCCTGAACTGGCCGCGCTACTTTTTCTGGGCGGCAGCCGCCGTTTCGCTCTGCGTCTTCACTGTCTACGCCACCTTGCGGCTGATCCAGATCGCACTCAATCCGCCCCCGCAAAAGGACAAGACCGATGGTCTGGTATGAAGTCGCCCTTGGTCTGCTGGGCCTGTTGGTCCTGCTGATCGCGCTGGGTCTGCCGATTCCCTTCGCCCTTGCTGCAGCCTCGCTGCCCTTTCTGTGGCAGATCCAGACCTTCAACAGTTCCCTGATCTCGTCACAGCTGCAGCTTTGGGGTGTGTGGATCAACTATATCCTGCTTGCGGTCCCGCTTTTCGTATTTCTGGGCGAATTGATCAGCCGATCAAATATCGGCTCGAACCTGTACATGTTCCTGCACAAGGGCGTGCCGCTGCGCGGTTCGGCCGCCTATGGTTCGATCGGGGCCTGCGCGGGGTTCGGGGCTGTGTCGGGCTCTTCCATGGTGGGCTCACTGACCATTGGCGGCGTTGCCCTGCCGGAAATGCTGCGACTCGGGTATGACCGACGGCTGGCCAGCGGCGTTCTGGCGGCAGGCGGCACCTTGAGCGTGCTGCTTCCGCCGAGCCTGATCCTGCTGTTCTACGGGATCGTGAGTGACCAGTCCATCGGGCAGCTATTCATGGCCGGTGTCGTGCCGGGCCTGATGCTGACCGGGCTGTTCGTGATCGTGGTGCTGATCTGGGGCCGGTTGTATCCGACCCATGTGCCAGACCGCGATACAGGCCCGCGGCTGAAACTGTTGCAGATCGCCGTTTCGCTGGGTCCGATCATCGTGATCGGCGGGGTGATCACTGTCTCGATCTATGGTGGCATTGCCACCCCCACCGAAGCCGCCGCCATCGCTGCATTGGTGACCGTGGCGCTGGCTGTGGGTGTGGGCGGGCTGCGCTGGCGCGGCTTTGTCGAGGCCCTGCTCGCCACAATGCGCACCATGGGCTATCTCGGACTGCTGCTCTCTGCCGGGGTGCTGTTCGGCTTTGTTCTGAATTACTACCGCGTGCCGCAGCAGTTCACCGAGCTGTTCCTCGCGTTCGAGTTGTCGCCCTATATGGTGCTGGCGCTGATCATCGTGTTCTATATCGCTTTGGGCATGTTCCTCGAACCTGTCTCGATGACCTTTATCACGCTGCCCGTGATCATCCCTCTGGTGGTCGCGGCCGGGTTTGATCTGATCTGGTTCGGCATCATCTACACGATCACCATGGAAATCGCCGTGCTGACACCACCGGTGGGGCTGAACCTGTATGTGATATCCGGGATCAGCCGGGGCAAGGTCTCGGTGCCTGATGTGATTGTTGGCGCCATGCCCTTCATCGTGGCGCTGGTGATCCTTGTCGGGCTGATGATCGCCTACCCGCAATTCGCGCTCTGGCTGCCGGGCCAGGTGCGCTGAGCATGGCGCTCGCGTTGCGCAGGGCCGGTTGCGGGCCAGTGCTCGTTCTGGTGCATGGCTATCTGGGCGGCTCTGCCCAATGGCAGGACCAGATCGCGGCTTTTCGCGACACGCATGATGTCATCGCGCCCGACCTGCCCGGTTTCGGCCAATCGAACCGCTTGCCGGGGCCCGCGCAGATCGCGGATTTTGCGCAGGCGGTCATGGCCTGCCTGACAGAGCTTGGGGTCGCGCGGTTCATGCTTCTGGGCCATAGCATGGGTGGCATGATCGTGCAGGAAATCGCAGCTCGGCATGGCGAAAGACTCGATGGGCTGGTGTTGTACGGGACCGGACCACTGGGCCTGATGCCCGACCGGTTCGAACCCATCGAGACGTCAATGACGCGGCTGAAGGCCGAGGGCGTGGCAGCCACCGCTGACCGGATCAGCGCGACATGGTTTGTCGATGGTCAAGAGGCGCAAGGCTACGGCCTGACGCGTGACATCGCGCGCCTGGCCAATCCTGAAGCCGCGCGCAACGCGCTGGCGGCCATGCGAGACTGGGACGGGCGTGCGGCACTGCAGGCGCTGCGGATGCCCTGCCGGATCATCTGGGGCGATCGGGACAGGTCGTATCGCTGGCCGCAGGTCTCAGAGCTCTGGACCGGTATTCCGAAAGCAGATCTGGCTGTCATTCCCGGCGCAAGCCATGTGGCGCATCTGGAAAAACCCGAGATCTTCGAGGCTCTGGTCAAGGATTTTCTGCGCTCGGTCGATCCGTAACAGGCCCCTTGGTCTTTCGCCGTTTTCAGAGATCGTGAGGCCGGCACGTCGTGGCAGAAACCAGTATGCATGGATGGCGGCAGCCGACTGCGCGTTTGCAGCGACGCGGCCAGTGCATCCTGTGAAAGTTGTCGAGCGTCAACCGGACCAACCCGCCAGGAATTGGCAAGCGACGTCAATCGATCAACCAGGGATCAGCACATGGCGCAGAACGCGCGACACTGGCGAGCCAGTCATAGACAAGCCGCGCACGGGTCGAGGTCGGATTGTGCAATGTGACATGGAATTCTTCTTGCGGGGCAACCTTGTCCGGCAGCAATGCGACAAGCTGGCCCTTGTCAAGAAAGGGCCGCGCCAGCGCCACCCAGCCCAGCACGGCCCCCATGTCATCGCGTGCGGCCTGAAGTGCAATCAGGTAGTTATTGACCCGGTGGCTTTGCATGATCGGCCCATGATAGCCCAGCGCGCGAAACCATCCCTGCCAGTCGGTCCAGCCTGTCACGGGGGTATCGAAATGAATGAGCGGCAGGGTCGCCAGATCGGACAGGCCGCCAATCCGGCGGCTGCGGGCAAATTCGGGGCTGCCAAGCGCCATCAGGCGATCCCGGAACAGCACCCGGGCCGCTGCCCTGTCGCGCGGAAGAACACCGTAGCGGATGCTGAGGTCGCATTCCGTCGGCACCTCGCCTGTATCGCTGACAATCTGCGCGACGGACACATCGCCATGGGTTTTCCAGAATTCTGCCAGTCGCGGCGTCAGCCAGAGCGAACTGACCGCCGTCGTGACCCCGATCGTGACGGATGCGGCCTGCGTGCTGCGGCGTAATTGTGACATGGCCTCGGCCATGCATTCGAAGCCGCGTTGCAGGGCTACCAGCAGATAGGCCCCGGTCTCGGTCAGGGCGACCCCACGATGATGCCGGTGGAACAGGCGGCATTCCAGCTGTGCCTCGAGCGATTTGACCTGATGGCTGACCGCTGCCGGGGTCACGTTCAGCTCTTGTGCGGCCTGTGTGAAGCTCACATGACGCGCAGCCGACTCGAAGGCGACAAGCGCGCTCATGGGGGGCAGATCATAGGGGCGTTTGGGCAAAATGACCTCAGTAGAGGGAGAGGGATCTCGGCGCATACAACAGGATTGGTACATTAAGGGCAAATTCAGTTAAGCCAAGATGAATTTTTCTCCCCTTGCTGACGCCGGTGCGCTGCGCCACGCTGACCGCAGCCGCGCGGGCAATGTCGCCCCTGTGTCGCAGAAAAAGGAGTTGGCATGGTGATCGAAACCCTGACACCCGAGCCCCGCGCCAGCGTCGGGGCCGGACGGCGCAGTCGCAAGGGGCGCGCAAAGCAGTCACGCAGCGCCGAGCCGGGACAGAACCTGCATCTGCGCACGCCCTTCATCACGCGGCGCATCCCGACCTATGACCTGCTTGGCGAAGAGGCTCTGGCTCGGATCGAGGCGACGGCCGACCGGATACTGGCCGAAATCGGTATCGAATTGCGCGACGATGCCGAGGCCATGCGCCTCTATCGCGATGCAGGCGCAGATGTGAGTCATGTTTCAGGACAGGTCTGGCGCATCCGGTTCGCGCCGGGCATGTTGCGCGAGGTGCTGAAAACCGCCCCTGCGCGTTTCACCCAACATGCGCGCAACCCCGCCAACACAGTCGAGATCGGCGGCGATGCGATGGTCTTCGCGCCCGCCTATGGCTCCCCCTTCGTGATGGATATCGAACAGGGGCGGCGCTATGGCACGATTGCGGATTTCGAGAACCTGATCCGGCTGGCGCAATCCTCGCCCTGGCTGCACCATTCCGGCGGCACCATCTGCGAGCCGACGGATGTGCCGGTCAACAAGCGCCATCTGGATATGGTCCATGCGCATATGCGGCTGTCGGACCGCCCTTTTCTGGGTTCGATCACAGCCCCTGAACGCGCGGCCGATTCCATCGAGATGTGCCGCATCCTGTTTGGCGCGGATTTCGTGGACCGCAACTGCGTGATCATGGGAAATTTCAACACCACCTCGCCGCTGGTGCTGGACGGGGTGACGACGGCAGGCATCCGCACCTATGCCGTGGCCGGACAGGGCTCGATCCACCTGCCTTTCCTGCTGGGCGGCGCGGTCTCGCCGCTGACCATGGCAGGAGCGGTGGCGCAATGCCTGGCCGAAACCATGGCCTCCTGCGCGCTGGCGCAGCTGGT
>SKRP01000162.1 GCA_007118445.1 Natronohydrobacter sp. | reverse complement strand
TGACCGTGACAAAGGTGGTCATGGGGGACGCGCCCAGATCAGATGCGGCTTCCAGCAGCGCGCCATCCAGCTTCGTGAGATTCGCGTAAAGCGGCAGGATCATGAAAGGCAGATAGGTATAGACAATGCCGATATAGACCGCGAAATCGGTCTGCATCATCTGGACCGGGCTGTCGATGAACCCGAGGCTCATCAGCGTGTTGTTGATCACCCCGTTCGAGCGCAGAAACCCCATCCAGGCATAGACGCGCAGCAGAAAGCTGGTCCAGAAGGGCAGGATCACCATCAGAAGCAGGATCGAGCGTTTCGGCTCGGGCGCGCGGGCGATGTAATAGGCGATCGGATAGCCGATCAGCAGCGCGAAGATGGTCGAGACCAGCGCCACCCGGATCGACGAGATATAAGCGTTGCGGTAGAGCGCATCCGACAGCAGGAAGCGGTAATTCTCGAAGCTCGCGATGATTTCCAGCGACCCGTCCGGCGCGCGGTCGAAGAGCGGGGTGAAAGGCGGGCGCGCGATGATCGCTTCGGCCAGCGAAATCCGGCCCAGCACAAAGAAAGGCGCGAGGAAGAACACCAGCAGCCAGATCATCGGGATGGCGATGACCAGCGTGCGCCCGGTAATCCCAAGCCTGCCGAAAGCCCGGATCATTTGGTCAGCACCCGGAAGGCGGCAGGCTGGACGGATAACCAGACCTTCTCATCCCAGGATATCGGGTCTTCATCGCGCAGGCGGTTCGACTGGCTGGCGCGGATCAGCACGCCATTGTCCAGCCGGATGCGGTAATGCGACATATGGCCGATATAGCCCAATTCCTCGACCACGCCGCGCCATGCGTTCGGATTGTTCTCGGGTTTTGCGCGCGACAGCGCCCAGCGTTCGGGTCGCACGGCCCCCCAGACCTGCTGACCCCGCGTGAACCCCGTTTGCGGCGGCAGCAGGACGGGGCCGAGCTCGTCTGTCTGGATACGCATCAGGTCGGGGGCAACCGCGTCGATCTTGCCTGCAACCAGATTGACCGTGCCAATGAAATCCGCAACGAAGCGCGAGTTCGGGGCCTCGTAAATCTCGCGCGGCTCGCCGATCTGCGCGATCATGCCGTCTTTCATCACCCCGATGCGGGTGGCCAGCGTCATCGCCTCATCCTGATCATGCGTGACCACGATAAAGGTCACGCCGAGCGATTCCTGTATCTTGATCAGCTCGAACTGGGTCTCCTCGCGCAGTTTCTTGTCAAGCGCGCCAAGCGGTTCATCCAGCAACAGCAGTTTCGGCTTCTTGACCAGCGCGCGCGCCAGCGCCACCCGTTGCCGTTGCCCACCTGACAGCTGATCCGGCTTGCGCCGCGCCTGTTTCTCCAGCTTGACCATGCGCAGCATCTCGCCTGCGCGCGCATAGGCCTCCTTGCGCGACAGCCCCTCGCGCAGCAGCCCGTAAGCCACGTTCTTTTCCACACTCATATGCGGAAACAGCGCATAGGACTGGAACATCATGTTGGTGGGGCGACGGTCGGGGGGCACGCGGGCCATATCCTCGCCGTCAATGGTGATCGTGCCGCTGGTCGGTTGCTCGAACCCGGCCAGCATCCGCAACAGCGTGGACTTGCCGCAGCCGGATTCGCCCAGCAGGCAAAACAGCTCGCTGCGGTAGATATCCAGATCGACATTTGAGACAGCCGTGAAATCGCCGAAGCGCTTGACGATCTGGCGCACCGAAATGAACGGGCGCGCGCCTTTGGTCCGCCAGGGTCTGGTTTCTGCCGCCACTGCAGGCTTTGCGTCTGGTGAAATCGCTGCGTCGGACATGGCACCCACCCGATGTAAACCCCCTGCCCGCAAACCGGACAGGGGCAGAGCCATTACTGACCAGTGCGCACGCGCGTCCAGAGCCGGGTCGCCATCCTGTCTGTGCGGCTGTCATAGGTGACACCGGGGAACAGGGTCGCAGTCACTTCAGCGGTCGGGTAGATTGCAGGATCCGTGCGGATTTCCTCATCCACCAGATCAAATGCGGCCGCATTGGCATTGGGATACCAGACATAATTGGTGATTGCCGCGCTGATTTCCGGGCGCATGATGAAATCGATGAAGGCATGCGCATTCTCGGGGTTGGGCGCATCAGCCGGAATGCCCAGCATGTCGAACCACTGCATCGCCCCTTCGCGCGGGATGGCATACCAGACATTCACGCCCTGCCCGGCCTCTTCAGCACGATCCGCCGCTTGCAGCACATCCCCGGACCAGCCCACCGCGACACAGGTTTCGCCATTGGCGAGGTCCGAAATATATTGCGACGAATGGAAATAGCGCACAGTATCGCGCACGCCCATCATCATCTCGGTTGCGGCCTCGAAATCGGCAGCGTCGGTCGATTGCGGATCAAGCCCCATATAGGCAAAGGCTGCCGGGTACATATCGGTCAGCGAATCCAGCCAGGAAATCCCGCAATCGGCCAGCTGGCCCGCGATTTCCGGGTCAAAGACCATATCCCAGGTATCGACCTCGAAATCCTCGCCCAGACGTTCGGCCACCATGTCGATATTGTAGCCGATGCCGGTCGTGCCCCACATATAGATAACAGCATGTTCATTATCCGGGTCATGTGTGGCCGCAGCCGCCATCAGGTCAGGGTCCATATTGTCCAGATGCGGCAACAAGTCACGATCAAGCGGCTGATACACGCCTGCCGCGATCTGGCGCTGCAGGAATGTGGCTGTCGGCACCACGACATCAAAGCCCGATGAGCCCGCCAGCAAGCGCGCCTCGAGCGTGTCGTTGCTGTCATAGACATCGTAATTCACAGCAATGCCGGTTTCTGCGGTGAACTGTTCCAGCACCTCATCCGTGATATAGTCGGACCAGTTGAACACATTCACTGTCTCGGCCTGCGCCAGCCCGGCCTGCAGCCCGAGCGCTGCGACACCAAGCATGAGAGGGGTCAGTTTTCTTTTCATTCCAAGATCTCCCTGTTTGGACATTTGCTGCGCAGGGCCGCGCAGGCTGTCTCTGATTACGCCACCATACGACAGGAAAACCCCGCCCCTTGGCAAGCCTCAATTCGCGCGCAGCGCAGCAGGTTTGATCAAAACCCGCGCGCAGTGCTGAAAAATCAACCCTCGATCCGCAGCACGATTTTGCCGATATGCTCTGAGCTTTCCATGCGCGCATGGGCCTCGGCGGCCGCTTCCAGCGAAAATTCACTGTCCATGACCGGTTTGACGCGCCCGGCGGCCAGATGCGGCCAGACCTCGCGCAACAGCGCCTGTGCGATGGCGGCCTTGGCGGCATCGGATTGCGGACGCAGGGTCGATCCGGTGATGGTCAGACGGCGCATCATCAGCGGGGCAAAATTCACGGCCACCTTGGGGCCTTGCAGAAAGGCGATCTGCACCAGCCGCCCGTCTTCGGCCAGGGATTTCAGGTTGCGCGGCAGATAATCCCCGCCCACCATATCAAGGATCAGGTTCGCGCCGCCCTCGGCCTGCAGGATCCTGACGAAATCCTCGTCACGGTAATTGATCGCGCGCTCGGCCCCCAGATCCCGGCAGGCGGCGCATTTTTCGGCTGATCCGGCCGTCGCAAACACCCGCGCGCCAAACAGGTTTGCAAGCTGGATCGCAGTCGTGCCGATCCCGGAGGACCCCCCATGCACCAGAAATCGCTCACCAGCCTGCAAGCCGCCACGCATGAAGACATTCGACCAGACCGTGAAAAACGTCTCGGGCAGGCAGGCGGCTTCGCGCAGACCCATGCCCTCGGGCACCGGCAGCACCTGACCTGCATCGGTCGCAGCATGCGTGGCATAGGACCCGCCCGGAAACAGCGCGCAGACCTTGTCGCCGATCTTCCAGCCAGTCACACCCTCACCAATGGCCGCAATCGTCCCGGCGCCTTCCAGTCCCGGCAGATCGCTGGCACCGGGCGGCGGGTCATAGGCGCCCGCACGCTGCAACGCATCGGGTCTGTTCACGCCCGCATAAGCAAGCCGCACCACCACCTTGCCCGGCGCGGGCACGGGGACAGGCCGCTCACACAGACGCAGCACCTCTGGCCCGCCGGGTTCCGAAATCTCGATCGCGCGCATCGTGCTTGGCAGGTCCATCCCCATCCTTTCCCTGTTTCATCTTGCTGCAAATACTCCGGGGGTGAAACCAGCCCAAAGGGCTGGTGAGGGGGCAGCGCCCCCTTACCCCCGCCCGGACAAAGCGTAATCCCAGTAGAGTTCCCGCGCCCGCATCCCCAGACGCGGCGCGTCCAGATCGCGCTCCTTGTAGCGCGCGACCGGCATCACCTTGGCGATATTGCCTGTGACGAAAATCTCCTCAGCCGCGTCGAAATCCGCAAGCGTCAGCGAGTTCTCCACCACCTCCACCCCATCGGCGCGCAACAGCCCGATCACCCGCTGGCGCGTGATCCCATTGAGGAAGGTGCCATTCGGGACCGGCGTGAACACCACCCCGTCGCGCACCATGAACACATTGGTCGAGGCCGTCTCGGCCACATGCCCCTCGACATCGAGCGACAGCGCATTGGAATACCCGCGCGACCGCGCCTCGGCCATGATGCGGGCGTTATTGGCATAAAGCGAGCCGGCCTTGGCCTCGGTCAGCGCCATATCCGGGCGCGGACGGCAATAGGGCGAAACGGTCAGCGAAAACGCCCCCGGCTCCGGCATGGGCAGGGCTTCGATGCAGATCGCGAACCCGGTCGCTTCTGGCACCGCGTCAATGATCCCCGGCGTCGACTCGCGCGACCACATCATCGGGCGCAGATAGAGCGCGGCATCAGGCGCAAACAGCTTGCAGCCCTCCTCCAGCAGCCCCTGCACGGTTTCCGCATCGACCGGCGGCACCATGTTCATGGCTTCGGCCGAGCGGATGATGCGCGCCGAATGCAGGTCCAGATCAGGGCAGACGCCTTCGAATTGCCGCGCCCCGTCAAAGACCTGAGAGCCCAGCCAGGCCACGTGATCCGCAGCCCCGATGATGGGCGCATTGCCCCGGTGCCACTGCCCGTCGACCCAGGTGACAATTTCCGTTCCGACTGCCATTGCGCCCTTCCACCCCGTTTCCTCTCGGGGCGCAACCTGCGGCGCAATCGCGCGCGCGTCAACCCTGTTGCGGGGCGTCCGGGCGGATCGTGCCGGGCAGGTCCTGCGCAGCATCACGACGCGGGGCGCGGATGCAGGACAGCACCGCGCGCGGGCCAGCGGTCAGCACCCGCCCAAGCGGGTTGCGCTCAACCGCGCGTTTGACCTCTTCGAATTGCATCACCCCGTCGATGCGCCGGTCCAGAAAATTCCATGTCTCCTGCGCGCCCGCGCTGTCATCACCCAGCCAGAACAGCACCGTGGAGGAATAGACCCCCGACAGTGTCAGGCGTTTGGTATACCAGTTGTAATCCTCGGCGCTGTCGCCCAGCGTGGTCCAGATCAGATCTGCAGTCCCCCAGATCGCCCGCGCGCCATCGGCGGCATAGGGCGGCAGTGCGAAAAGCGTGCTGCCACGGCGCACAAGCTCGCGATCCTCTGCAGCCTCGATCCGGGCGCGCACAGCAAAGCCCACGCGGTCGCGGAAGCGCAGCGCGCTCAGATCGGTCGCCGCCAGCCGTGCGGCCATCTGCGCATCGCCGCGCTGGTGAAAGGCCAGCGCCAGATCGACCCCACCGCGCGGAAACAGCGCGCGGGCCGTCGCATGGTCGATCCCGCAATCCGCAGCGGCGGCGCGCAGGGCCGTGTCGCTCCAGCCATCGAAAGGCACATGCATCAGGGCCGCATCCAGAATCCGGGTTTTGCTATCGCTCATGTCGGGCACTCCATTCTCGGGCAGGTCACGCTTGACGCTGGACATAATGCGCAGCCTCTGCTAGGCGAACGCTTCCTGCTACATGATGCAACTCTAACTTGGAAAGGTGGTGAAAACCACATGCAGGTATCGGTTCGCGACAATAATGTCGATCAGGCACTTCGGGCGCTGAAGAAAAAACTCCAGCGTGAAGGTGTGTTTCGCGAAATGAAGCTCAAGCAGCATTTCGAGAAGCCCTCCGAGAAGAAGGCCCGCGAGAAAGCTGAAGCAATCCGTCGTGCGCGCAAACTGGCGCGCAAGAAGGCGCAGCGTGAAGGCAATCTTTAAGCGACAGCGGACATCTGGTCTGCAGGGCCTGCGCGCCTTGTGACCCGGAAGCGACCCCCGAAGGCTTTCGCCTGCGGGGGTTTTTCATTGCGCGTTGATGACAGCGCAGACAGAATGCACGCGCTCTTCCCTGCGGGGGGCGGTCAGGGCGCGTCCAGATACGCGCGCAGGGCCGCGTCGCTGCCCTGTGACCAGAGCAGTGTCAGCCATGTGCCGAAGCTCTGCGCAAAACCCGGATGATCCGCAAGATCCCCGTAGCAGCCGCTCTGGCGCAGCCAGGCCGCAGGATCATAGCGCGCAGCCTGCGCCTGCGCCACAAGCTGCGGCCAATGCGGGTCATTGGGCGCGATGACGCTGCCATCCTCGCGCGTGCCTGCGCACATCCGCGCCCAGAGCGCCTCGACCAGCGCCAGCCCGTCATATGCGGCCCCATGCGCCAGCGCGTCGCGCAGGCTGGGCAGCACGAAACCGGGATGGCGCGAGGATCCGTCAAAGGCCACTCTGCGCACAGTGTCGCGAATCGCGGGATTGGAAAACCGCCCGGCGATCAGGGTCACATATTCAACCGGGGTCATGCCCGGAACAGGGCGGACATGCGGGACAATCTCGCGGGTCTGCACCTTCTCGAAAAAGGCGCGGATCTGCGGCGTGGCCATCGCTTCCGCGACTGTCGCGATACCCTGCAGTTCCGCGACATTGCCGATGATCTGGTGCCCGGCATTCAGGATGCGCAGTTTCTGGGCCTCATAGCCGTGCAGATCGTCTGAGAACTGCACGCCGACGTCCTCCCAGGCAGGGCGGCCTGCGCAGAAATCATCCTCCAGCACCCATTGGCGGAAGGGCTCATGCGTGACCGGGCTGGCATCATCAATGCCGAAACGCCGTGCCAGCGCGATTTCACCCGCGCCGGTGGCCGGGACGATGCAATCCACCATCGCGCCGGGGAAACTGCATTCCCCACCGATCCAGGCGGCCAGATCAGGGTCGGATGCCTGCGCCAGCCCCAGAACCGCCTGCCGCAGGATCGCGCCATTGCCCTGCAGATTGTCGCAGCTCAGCAGCGTGACCGGCCCCAGCCCCTGCGCCCGGCGCAGGCGCAGCGCGGCCACAATCGCGCCGAAAGCCGTGCGCGGGCTGTCGGGCCGGGTCGCATCATGGATCAGATCGGGGTGATCAAGCTGCAGCCCGCCAGTCGCGGGATCGGTGAAATACCCGCCTTCGGTCACAGTCAGCGACACGATCCGGGTCTGCGGATCGGCCATCCGGGCGATCAGCGCGGCATTCCCGGCCTCGACCGGGGCGAAATCGAGCATCGCGCCGGTGATCTCGGCGCTGGTCCCGGTGGGCGCAAGTTCGATCAGCGTGGTCAGGCAGTCCTGCGCCAGCAGTCGGTCGCGCATCGCGCCATCGCCGGGCCGGACACCTGCACCGATGATGGCCCAGTCCAGCGCCTGCCCCTGCTGCATCAGCCGATGCGTATACCAGGCCATATGCGCGCGGTGAAAATTGCCCAGCCCGATATGCACGATCCCCGGCGAAAGCGCCGCGCGCGCATAGCGCGGGCGGGCGATCTTTGCGGGCATCTTCGTCAGCGTGCCAAGGCGGAGGGGGATCAGCTCATCCATTGCCCGCCATCCACATTATAGGTCTGGGCGACGATGTAATCGGCCTCGGAGGAGGCCAGAAACACCGCCATGCCCGTCAGGTCACTGGCCACGCCCATGCGCCCATAGGGCACAGCGGCACCGACTTCGCGCTTTTTCTGGCCGGGGGCCTTGTTCTCGTATTTCGCGAAGAACGCATCCACCCCGTCCCAATGTTCGCCATCGACCACACCGGGCGCGATGGCGTTGACATTGATCCCGTGCCCGATCAGGTTCAGCCCCGCCGATTGCGTCAGGCTGATGATCGCGGCCTTGGAGGCGCAATAGACCGCGACCAGCGCCTCGCCCCGCCGCCCCGCCTGCGACGCCATGTTGATGATCTTGCCACCCTGCCCGCGCGCAATCATGTGCTGCGCCACGGCCTGCATGGTAAACAGCGTGCCTGCGACATTGATGTCGAAACAGCGGGCATAATCCTCGCGGGTGATCTCGGCAATCGGGGCGGCGGTGAAGATCGCGGCATTGTTGATCAGGATGTCGATCTGGCCGAATTGCGCCACACTCGCGGCTACAGCATCGTCGATACTGTCCTGCCGGGTCACATCCATTTCGACCGCGAAGGCTGCGTTCCCCAGCCTTGTGGCCTCGGTCCGCGCCCGCGCAATGTCGATATCGGCCAGCGCCACCTGCGCGCCTTCG